>NZ_JAGUUD010000204.1:0-8216 GCF_020177535.1 Paraburkholderia sp. XV
CGCCCCGCACAGGGGCGA
Organism: Paraburkholderia sp. XV; assembly: GCF_020177535.1. Taxonomy (NCBI): domain Bacteria; kingdom Pseudomonadati; phylum Pseudomonadota; class Betaproteobacteria; order Burkholderiales; family Burkholderiaceae; genus Paraburkholderia; species Paraburkholderia sp. XV. Next base: position 19 of record NZ_JAGUUD010000204.1, read on the forward strand.
CGCTTGAAGCGAGCTAACGTAACGCGGATGCCAGCGCCAAGTCCAAACCGCGGATGCCAGCGCCAAGTCCAAATCGCAGATGCCAGCGCCAAGTCCAAATCACGGATGCCAGCGCAAAACCAATCCCCGAAAGACCAGCACAAAACCAGGCACACCAAACCAAAGCAAGAAACAAAAAAAACGGCGGCCTCAAAAAAGAGAACCGCCGTCCGCAGGACAAAAAAAGGAACTCAACCGGTATTCCTCAACCCCGCCGCAATCCCATTGATAGTGAGATGAATCCCACGCCGCACGCGGACATTATCATCCCCAGCGCGATGTCGCTTAAGCAGTTCCACCTGCAGGTGATTCAACGGATCAAGATACGGAAACCGGTTTTTGATAGACCGCGCGAGCAAAGGATTATCCGCAAGACGTTCTTTCTTCCCGGTAATCTCGGAAAGCACAGCGGACGTCCGCTCCCACTCCGCCACAATGCGCTCGAACACATGCTTACGCAGCTTCTTGTCAGCCACAAGCGCGGCATAACGCGACGCCACCGCGAGATCGGTCTTGGCCAGCACCATATCCATATTCGACAGCAAATTCGCGAAGAACGGCCACGCCTTATGCATCTTGCGCAGCAGACTCACACGACGTTCACGCTCGACATTCGAGCCCGCAGCCTCGAGCCATCCAGCAACCGCGCTACCAAACCCATACCAGCCCGTCAGCAGCAACCGGCATTGACCCCATGAGAAACCCCACGGAATCGCCCGCAAATCCTCGATCTTGCGCTGCTTCGGGTCCTGCAGCTTGCGCGACGCCGGCCGGCTGCCGATGTTCAACTCCGCGATCTCCGCAATCGGCGTCGACGAGAAGAAGTATTCGGTGAAACCCGGCGTCTCGTAGACCAGCGCCCGGTACGACGCCATCGCCGCATCCGACAGCGTCTGCATCACTTCCTCGAAGTCGGGCAGTTGCGACGGCGCATTGCCGTGCGGCAGCAACGACGCTTCGAGCGTCGCGGCAACGACCGTCTCCAGATTGCGCCGGCCGATGTCCGGGTTGCCGAACTTGCTGGCGATCACCTCGCCCTGTTCCGTCAGGCGGATCTGCCCATCGACCGTCCCCGGCGGCTGCGAAAGAATCGCCTGGTAGGTCGGGCCGCCGCCGCGCCCCACCGTGCCGCCGCGTCCATGGAACAGGCGCAGCGTGATGCCGCGCTCGTTGAACAGCGACACCAGCGCCAGTTCCGCACGGTACAGCTCCCAGTTCGACGTCAGGAAACCGCCGTCCTTGTTGCTGTCCGAATAGCCGAGCATCACTTCCTGCTCGTTGCCCTGGTTCTCGATGATGGCATCGATGCCCGGCAACGCCAGCAGATCGCGCATGATGTGCGACGCGTTGCGCAAGTCGGGAATCGTCTCGAACAGAGGGATCACCATCAGGCCCGCGCGCGCCGGATCGACCGGGTTGCCGAGCGCGCCTTGCAGCAGCCCGGCTTCCTTTTGCAGCAGCATCACTTCGATCAGATCGCTCACCGTCTCCGTGTGCGAAATGATGTAGTTGCGCACCGCGCGCGCGCCGAACTTCTCACGCGTCACGCGCGCCTGTTCCAGCACGCCGAGTTCGCTCTTCACCAGATCGGAGTACTCGACATAGGGCGAGCGCAGCAGGCGCGGCTGCGCGAGTTCCGCGAGCAGCACGCGCAGCTTGTCGGCTTCCGGAAGCGCCGCGTAGTCGCTTTCGACACCCGCGCGCCGCAGCAGCTCCGCGATCACCGCTTCGTGAATGTCGGAGCTCTGGCGCAGATCGATACTCGCGAGGTGGAAGCCGAACACTTCGGCGGCGCGCGTCAGCGGCGACAGACGAGGCGTCGCGAGCGACGCGCCGTGATGCTGGGTCAGCGAATCGATCAGCACGTGCAGATCGCGCACGAACTCGGACGAATCGTCATAAGGCGTCGCGCGAATCTTCGGCGCGCCTGGGCCGGCGCTGCGCAGCGGCACGACACCTTCGCCGAGCCGCACGCGCGCACTCGCGCCGAGCCGCGTGTAAATGCCGATCAATGCGCGCCGGTACGGTTCGTCCGTGCGGTGCGGCGAATGATCGGGCGAAGCTTCCGCGAGCGCCTTCAGTTCGTCGCTCGCGCCCGCCAGCAGATTCGACACCGACAGCTCCGCGCCGAGCTTGTGCACCTGTTCCAGATAGTGCTCGAAGATCACCGCGGCCTGGCGCGTGATCGCGTTTTCGAGCGTCTCGCCCGTGACGTTCGGATTGCCGTCGCGGTCGCCGCCAATCCAGCTGCCCATCTGGAAGAAGGGCGGCAGGCGCGCGTCGAGGCCGTGCTCGAGAAGCGCTTCTTCGATGTCGGCGTAGAGCGCCGGAATCTCTTCGAGGAACGTCGCGCGATAAAACGACAGCGCGTTCTCGATTTCATCGGCGACCGTCAGGCGCGAGTCGCGCAGCATGCGCGTCTGCCACAGCGACGTCACGCGCGCGCGCAGCAGCGACTCGTTCTGCAGGCGCTCGCGCGCCGTCAGCGGCTGGTCGCGTTCGGCCAGCAGCCGAGCGATATCGTGCTGCGCGTCGAGAATGCTCTTGCGCTGCACTTCCGTCGGGTGGGCCGTCAGCACGGGGACGATCAGCGCGTCGTTGAAGAACTGCTGCAGCACGGGCGTCGCGGCGGCGTTCGCTTCGACGAGCCGGTCGAGCGCATGCGCGATCGTGCCCGGCTGCGACGTCGAGCCGGCCAGATCGTGAATGCGGTGCCGGCGGTTGCGATGACGGTCTTCCGCGATGTTCGCGAGGTGCGAGAAGTAGCTGAACGCGCGCACCACGCTCACCGTCTGCTCCGGCGAGAGCGCGCGCAGCTTCTTGTCGAGCGCCTGGGCGGCGACGCTGTCGTCCTCGCGGCGAAAGCGCACAGCCGTCTGACGAATCGCTTCGACGACGTCGAACACGGCGTCGCCTTCCTGCTCCCGCACCACGTCGCCGAGCAGCCGTCCCAGGTAGCGGATGTCTTCGAAGAGCGGCTGATCCTTGTCTTCGCGCGTGCGGGCATTGTCCTTCAGTTGCGGCGCGGCGCCGTTGCCGGTTACTTTCGACGCGCGCGCGGCTTCCTGCTTGCCGGCGCCGTCGGATTTAATTCGTTTCGAGACGCCGTTGGCGGACGCCTTGGCCTTCGTGGATTTGCCGGCTTTGCCGGAGTCGAGAGCTTGCGTGGCTTTCACGGCCTTGGCGGCCTTGACAGCGGAAGCGGCGGGAGCGGCCGATGCGGTATTGACGGCATCGGGCGAGGCAGTAGTGCGGCGGGCAGGGCGCGCCGATCCGGAAGACGTCACGATGTTTCCTCAGGAAAGCCAGGGTCAAAGAATGATGATCTGCAACTGCGGGTACAGCGGGGAACTGCGCTCAAAGCCTGTCAGCATGCGGCGCGCGCGGCGGAGGAGGGCCGGTTGCGCGTGCTGCGCCGCATTAAATCATCGCGCATGCGGCGCTTCGACGCGCGAACGACCGTGCTGGGGCTTCTGGCGGCCACGCGAGTCACGATCGATGCGGCTTATGGACGGCTCTGCGTGAATGCATCCGCAGGCCTGTCTCCTCTGGTTCTATGGCGGTTGACGGAAGTGAGCGCAGCCGCGCCAACTACTGTCTCACGCAAGTGCCGTTGCGCTGCCCTGGCATGGCCGTGCGGCCAGCGAGAGGTTGCCAGAGCGCGTGCTAACATTGTTTGTTATCACATCCCGTCGTTCAATGAATCAAACAATGAATTCCGAGACGCTCGCGCCCACTCCGCCCGCCACGCTCGTCATCGCGTCGCGGGAAAGCCGGCTCGCCATGTGGCAAGCCGAGCATGTGCGGTGTGCGCTGCACAAATTATATCCATCTTGTGACGTAAAAATCCTCGGAATGACGACACGCGGCGATCAGATTCTCGATCGAACGCTATCCAAGGTCGGCGGCAAAGGGCTGTTCGTGAAGGAACTGGAGAACGCGCTGGCCGACGGCCGCGCCGATCTCGCCGTCCATTCTCTGAAAGACGTGCCGATGGAGCTGCCCGAAGGCTTCGCGCTGTCGACCATCATGGAGCGGGAGGACCCGCGCGACGCGTTCGTCTCCAACCAGTACGAATCGCTGGCCGCGCTGCCGTCCGGCAGCGTGGTCGGCACGTCGAGCCTGCGCCGCGAAGCGATGCTGCGCACGCGCTATCCCGAACTCGTCGTGAAGCCGCTGCGCGGCAATCTCGACACGCGTCTTTCGAAGCTCGACCGTGGCGATTACGCGGCCATCATTCTGGCGGCGGCCGGCCTCAAGCGTCTGGGCCTCGGCGACCGTATCCGGTCGCTGCTCGATCCCGCGGACAGTCTCCCCGCCGCGGGCCAGGGCGCGCTCGGCATCGAGATCCGCGCGGACCGCACCGACCTCGCGGCATGGCTTGCCCCGCTGCATCACGAACACACGGCGGCCGCGGTCGAAGCGGAGCGCATGGTGTCGCGCGCGCTGGGCGGCAGCTGCGAAGTGCCGCTCGCCGCTTACGCGACGTGGCACGACGGCGCGCTGCATCTGCGCGGCGTCGTGGCGACGCCCGACGGCCAGCGCGTGCTGTCCGCGCAAGCCTCGGCGCCCGCAGCCACGACGGGCGCCGCGCTCGAACTGGGCCGCGAGGTCGCGAGCCAGCTCGAAGCGCAGGGCGCACTCGACATCGTCCGCGCGCTCACCACGGCGAGCGGCCCGGCCGCTTCCGCGTGATGGCGGCCGGCTCGAACCCGACACCCGAGGCATTGCCGTCCAGGGACGGCGCAGGCGCATCGCATGCGACGCATCTGACCGTCGTGCTGACCCGTCCGGCAGGACAGTCCGACGCGCTGGCGAAGACGCTGCACGACGCGGGTGTCGCGACCGTCGAATTTCCCTTGATCGACATCGCCGCAGCGGACGACGAAGCGCCGCTGCGCGCGGCGCTCGCATCGCTCGACCGATACGCGCTGGTCGTCTTCGTCTCGCCGAATGCCGTCGATTACGCGTTCGCGAGCCACGACGCGATCTGGCCGCACGCGCTGCCCGTCGGCGTGGTCGGTCCGGGCAGCGTCGCGGCGCTCGCGAAGCATGGCGTCGAAGCGCCCGCGTACCAGGTGATCAGCCCGGGCGCATCGGCCGATGACAACGACGGCGCACGCTTCGATTCCGAGGCGCTGTATGCAGCGCTCGAAACCTTGCTCGGCGAGAACGCCTTCGAAGGCAAGCGCGTGCTGATCGTGCGCGGCGACGGCGGCCGGGAATGGCTCGCCGAGCGTCTGCGCGAAGCGGGCGCCGAAGTCGAGACGGTCGCGGCCTACCGGCGCCTCGTGCCCGACCCGTCGATCGACGCATGGTCGCGTATTCACGCCCTGCTGTCGGACGAGTCGAAGACGCCGCACGCATGGCTCGTGACGAGTTCCGAGGGCGTGCGCAATCTCGCCGAACTCGCGCACGACCATCTCACGACGAACGAGCAGGCACACCTGAAACGCGCGATGTTCGTCGCGCCCCATCCGCGCATCGCAGAAACTGCGCGGGCATTGGGTTTTGATAGCATTACGGTGTCCGGTGCGGGCGACGAACGGATCGCCCGTACGCTGTTGTCTCTCGCGACACCTTTTGAAGTTCAACCGGTCCAGTCCAACCCGGCACAAGAACGCATGTCTGATACCAACGCATCCACGACCCCTACACCCCCGACGTCCGGCTCCGCGCCGCGGTCCGCCACTGCGCTGCCGCCGAATCAACCCTTTACGCCGTATGAAATGCAACAGGCCAAGCCCAGGGGCAACACGCTGCTCTGGGTTGTCATTGCGCTGGTGTTCTTCGCGGCGGTCGCGGGCGGCATTGCGTTGAACCGCAGGATCATCAAGCTCGATCAGCAACTGTCGCACCGCCAGCAGGCCAACGATTCGCAGACGGCCGAACTGCGCGTGAAGACCGAGCAGGCCGTCGCCAGCGTGCGTCAGGCCGATGCGCAACTCGCGCAGCTCGAAGGCAAGCTCGCCGACGCGCAGAACGCGCAGCAGGCGCTGCAGCAGCAATACGCGGACCTCGCGCGCAACCGCGATGACTGGACGATGGCCGAAGTGGGGCAGATGCTGTCGGCTGCAAGCGAGCAACTGCAACTGACGGGCAACACGCAGCTCGCGCTGTTCGCGCTGCAAAGCGCGGACACGCGCCTCGCCGCGTCGGACGGTGCGCAGGTGCTGGCCGTGCGCAAGGCGATCGCGCAGGACATCGACAAGCTGAAGTCCGCGCCGTCCACCGACCTGACGGGCCTCGCCATCAAGCTCGACAACGCGATCGATCAGATCGACCAGTTGCCGCTGTCGGGCGAGGCGCCGATTGCGCACGCCACGCCGCACGCGTCCACACCGAAGGATGTCGACCGCGTCGCGGCCGCCACGGGTGAGCCGAAGTGGAAGGTGTGGTGGAAGCAACTCGTTGCCGGTATCGGCGAGCAGTTGACGAGTCTCGTGCAGGTGCGCCGCATCGACCACGCCGACGCGATGCTCGTCGCGCCCGATCAGGGCTATTTCGTGCGCGAGAACCTGAAGATGCGCCTGTTGTCGGCGCGTCTCGCGCTGCTCGCGCGCAACCAGACGACGCTCAAGTCCGACCTTCACGCTGCAGACAACGCGCTCGCGCGCTACTTCGACGCTTCGTCGAAGCAGGTGCAGACGGTGCGCGACCTCGTGAAGCAGGTGGACGACGGCTCGGGCGCCGTCGACGTGCCGAATCTGGATACGAGCCTGCAGGCCGTGCATCAATACCGGACCCGGGGTTAATCATGGCGCTGCGTGGACTTCTCTGGCTCGCTTTCCTGTTCGCGATTGCGGTGGTGCTCGCGATCGTCGGGCGCTTCGACACCGGGCAGGTGTTGCTCGTCTACCCGCCGTATCGGATCGATATTTCGCTGAACCTGTTCATTGTCGGGATCATCGTCGCGTTTATCGTGATTTATGCGTTGCTGCGCATCGTGCGCAACATCTGGCGCATGCCGCAGCGCGTCGCGGCGTATCGCGCGCGTCAGCGGGTGGCGAAGGCGCATGCCGCGTTGCGCGATGCGATCGGCAATCTGTACGCGGGCCGCTTTTCGCGCGCGGAGAAGGCTGCGCGCGACTCGCTGACCAATCCCGACAACAAGGGTGCGGCGGGCCTGATCGCCGCGAACGCCGCGCACCGGATGCACGAGTACGCACGTCGCGACGAATATCTTGCGCAGATCGATTCGCCTGACTGGCAGGACGCGCGCCTGATGGCGACGGCCGACATGCGTGCCGACGGGCGCGATGCGGATGGCGCGTTGCTGGCGCTGACCGAAATGCAGTCGCAGGGCGGGCGCCGCATTCACGCGCAGCAGATTGCCTTGCGCGCGCAGCAGCAGTTGAAGAACTGGGGCGAAGTGCTCAAGCTCGTGAAGACGCTGGAAAAGCGCGAGGCAATTCATCCTGCCGTTGCCGCGCGTTTGCGGCAGCTTGCGGCGGAGAATCTGCTGCGCGATCGCAGGCACAATGCTGATGCGCTGCTCGAACTGTGGCATTCGCTGACGCCTGTTGAGCGGCATTCGCCGCGGCTTGCGGATCTTGCGGCTGAGTTGCTGGTAGCGCTGGGGCGTCCGCAGGATGCGCGGAAGATCGTTGAAGAGGCGCTTGCGCAGAATTGGGATGCGCGGTTGTTGCGGCGCTATCCGGACACCACGGGAGGTGACGCGCTGCCGCTGATTCAGAAGGCCGAGGCCTGGCGGAAGGAGCGTCCTGACGATGCGGATCTGATGTTTGCGCTTGGGCGGTTGTGTCTGCATCAGCAGTTATGGGGGAAGGCGCAGTCGTTTCTTGAGCAGGCGCTCAAGCTTGCTGATAACGAGACTTTGAAGATTCGCTCGCATCGGGCGTTGGCGAGGTTGCATGAGCAACTCGGGGATGCGGAGAAGGCTAGCGCGCATTATCGGGAGAGTGCGTTGGCTATGAATGTGGTTTGAGGTTTTTTTTGTCTGCGACGCGGTTAGGTGGTTTTGATTGTGATTGGGCTGGGGGCTGTGGTTTGCCTTCGGGCCTCAGGCGTCGATGTTCGGTTTGTTGGCCTTTGCTTTCGCTGGTATCCGCGATTTGCCTTTGCTTTGCGCTGGCATCCGCGCATTGTTAGCTCGCTTCAGGCGTCGCCCCTGTGCGGGGCGGCACCTACTTTTCTTT
>NZ_JAGUUD010000205.1:0-8112 GCF_020177535.1 Paraburkholderia sp. XV
CACAGGGGCGACGCTTGAAGCGAGCTAACGAATCGCGGATGCCAGCGAAAGCAAAAGCAAAAGCAAAAGCGAAAGCAAAAACAAAAGCAAAAGCAAAAGCAAACCGCAGACACCAGCGCAAAAAACAGCCAGACCACCCAAAGCGTCGCAGACAAAAAAAACCTCAAGCTGCGATACGCGCTTTCCCAGCCACATGCTGCCGGCCATCATCACGCCGATGCACACACTGCCCAGCGGCATAAGTCTCAAACACAGCGCGATCATCCCCAAGCAGGGCAAACGCAAACAACAGCTCCTCCAGCGACTCAGTCCGCGCAGTCCTACGCGCCAACAACGGCGTAGCCTTAGGATCAAGCACCACAAAATCCGCCTCAGCCCGAGGCCTCAACGTCCCGACCCGATCGGCAAGATCAAGCGCTTCTGCCGCGCCAGCAGTAGCCAACCAGAACATCCGCGTAGCGGTCAAATGATGCCCCCCCAACCGCGCAACCTTATGCGCTTCATTCATGGTCTGCAGCATGGAGAACGACGTACCGCCGCCGACGTCGGTCGCCAGCGCTACAGGCATACCCGATTCCCCCGCCTTGTCGAAATCAAAAAGGCCGCTTCCAAGAAACAGATTCGACGTCGGGCAATGCGCCGCAACGGCACGCGTCTCGGCCATCCGCCGGCGGTCCTCAGCATCGAGATGAATACAGTGCCCATACACGGCACGCGGGCGCAACAGCCCATAGTGATCGTAGATGTCGAGATAGCTGCGATGGCCAGGAAAAAGACTCGCCACCCACTTCACTTCGTCATGATTCTCCGCAACATGGCTCTGAATGAACACATCGGGATGCAGCTTCGCCAGCGCACCCGTCGCTTCGAGTTGCGCTTGCGTCGATGTCGGAGCAAAACGCGGGGTCAGCGCGTACATCTGACGTCCCTTGTTGTGCCAGCGCGCAATCAGCTCGGCACTGTCGTCATAGCCCGATTGCGCCGTGTCGCGCAGAAACTCCGGGCAGTTGCGGTCCATCAGCACCTTGCCGCCGATCATCCGCACATTGCGCTGCTGCGCTTCAGTAAACAAGGCATCCGCCGATTGCTTGTGCACCGTGCAGTAAACGAGTGCCGTCGTCGTGCCGCACGCAAGCAGTTCGTCAATGAAAAAGCGCGCCGTGTCCTGCGCAACGCCAGCGTCGCTGAAACCGCGCTCGGTGGGGAACGTGTACGTGTCGAGCCACGGCAACAGCCCCGGCGCGGGCGACGCGATCATGTCCGTCTGCGGATAATGAATGTGCGTATCGATGAAACCGGGGACGATCAGCTTGTCGCGCATCTCGATCACCTGCGTGGCGGGCGCGAGCTGCGCAGCGACGGACGCATACGCGCCCGCCGCGACGACATGTCCGTCTTCGACGATCAGAAGGCCGTCTTTATTGAACACGGCAGCATGGGACGATTGCGCAGGGTCGCCGTTGAACGTCAGCAGTTGCGCGCGATAAGCTGTTTGAGTCATGGTGAAACCGTCTCCGAACTATAAGATCAAGCGGGGATCAAGCGGATGCGCGCCAGTGCGCATCGAGTCTGGCGATCATCGCGTCGCGCTCCGCAGGCGTCACGAACGACGCTTCGAAGCTGTTGCGGATGATCGTGTACACCTCGCTGTCGTCGAGCTTGAGAGCATCGATCGTCGCAAGGTAGTTTTCGTTGACGTAGCCGCCGAAATAGGCGGGATCGTCGGAATTCACGGTGACGGCAACGCCCTTGTCGAGCAGCGCCTTCAATGTGTGTTTGGTCAGATCGTCGAACACGCACAGCTTCAGGTTCGACAGCGGGCACACCGTCAGCGCGACCCGCGTGTCGGCAAGCCGCGTGACGAGCGCCGGGTCTTCGATGCTGCGCACACCATGATCGACGCGGTCCACTTTCAGCAGGTCGAGCGCTTCGTAGATGTACGACGGCGGGCCTTCTTCGCCCGCGTGCGCGACGAGCTTCAGGCCCTTGTCGCGAGCCCGGGCGAACACGCGCTCGAACTTCGACGGCGGATGGCCGCGCTCCGACGAATCGAGACCGACGCCGATCAGCCGGTGTTTGTATTGGTCGAACAACGGCAGCGCTTCGTCGAAGGTTGCCAGCGCATCTTCTTCCGACAGGTGCCGCAGGAAGCACAGAATCAGCTTGCTCGTCAGACCGCGTGTTTCCGCTTCAGCCAGCGCACGCTCGATGCCCGCGACCACGGTCGCAATCGGCACGCCGCGTTCCGTATGCGTTTGCGGATCGAAGAAGATTTCCGTATGCACGACGTTGTCCGCGAGCGCGCGCTCGACGTAGGCCATCGTCATGTCGTAGAAGTCTTCTTCCTTCAGCAGCACGCTCGCGCCCGCATAGTAGATGTCGAGGAACGACTGCAGATCGGTGAACGCGTACGCGGCGCGCAGCGCTTCGATCGAGTCGTACGCGAGCTTCACGCCGTTGCGTTCGGCAAGCTTGAAGATCAACTCGGGTTCCAGCGAGCCTTCAATATGAATGTGCAGCTCGGCCTTCGGTGCGCCGTTCGTCTTGTGAGCGAGCGGGGAAAGTGTGGTTGTCGTCATGGTCGGTCAATGATTCGGGTTATCGGTTGATGTATTCAACGCCCGATGGCTGGTCGGACGTCCCCCAATGCGTTCGATGCATGTTCGATGTTCAGGCCGTCTGCGCCGCGTGTGCCGCGTTGGCCTCGACAGCCTGCAGCAGTTGCGCCGCCGCCGAAATCGCAATGATTTCCGGCGACTTGTCGACGATGCCGTCCACGCCGAGCGGACATTTCATCCGCGCAATCGCGGCGGGATCGAACCCGCGCGCAGCAAGCCGGTGCTCGAACTGCTTGCGCTTGGTATGCGAGCCGATCATGCCGAAGAACGCGAAGTCGCCGCGCCGCAGGATGCGCTCGGCCAGATCGAGATCGAGCGCGTGGTTGTGCGTCATCACGATGAAGTACGTGTGCGGCGCAGCCTTGTCGATCGCTTCGTCGGGTGCGTCGTTCGCTTCGATCGTCACGTTCGTCGCGCCGAGCGTGTCGGGCGCCGGGAACTGCGCATCGCGTTCGTCGACCCAGTGCACATGGCAGGGCAGCGTCGCTAGCACGCGCACGAGCGCGGCGCCCACGTGCCCCGCGCCGAACAGTACCACCGGGAAGTCGCGCGGCGCGATGGTTTCGGTGAGCAGCGCGCTGCTGTCGTCGAAACCCGCGCCGTCCCACAGCAGACAGTCGGCGCTTTCGACGCCCGGTTCCGGATCGGACAGCATCACCGCATCGGGTGCGGGGCCGAATGATACGCTACGCACTGTCGATTGGCCTGCCGCCACGCGTTTGGCCAGCGACGTCACCCAACCGAGGTCGCCGATGTCGAGCCGCTCGAACGCGAGCACGACAGCGCCGCCGCAGCACTGGCCGAGGCTCGGTCCGAGTGCGAAGCGTTCGAGCCGCCGCATGTTCGGCGCGCGCATGCCGTCGCGCAACACCCGTCGCGCGCTTTCGATCGCTTTCCATTCGAGATGCCCGCCGCCGATCGTATGGCGCGCGGAATCGCGCGTGACGATCATCTTCGTGCCGGCATCGCGCGGCGCCGAACCTTCGGCGCGGGCGACCGTCACGAGCACGACGGCGTCGCCATGCGCGAGCAGTTGCTGCAGATCGGTGAGCCAGGCATGCATCCGGCAATTCTCCATACGGGGCCGCGCGGGTTGGCCGCGCAGCCGGTTGATCTTGTGTGCGTTGCGGTCGTGTCGCGAGGGCACTTCCACACATGTGTATTGCTAGGCGGTCGTGCCCGCGCCCGCAGGTTCCTGCGAAGTTGGACTGGCCACTGCGGCGATTGTTGCAACAGGCGCGCTTGCGTTCAGCGCATCGATCGCATCGAGGATGGCCTCGGGCGTCGCGGGCGCGCGCAGTGCAGGCGCGTGCGGTGCATCGGGCGCGGTCGCCGCGACGGCGTCGCGGATCGCGAGAAACACGGAGAACGGCAGCAACAGCGGCGGCTCGCCGACGGCCTTCGAGCGGAACACGGTCGGCTCCGCGTTCGGGTTGTGGTACAGCTTCACGTTGAACGCGGCGGGTGTGTCGCTGACGGCGGGGATCTTGTACGTCGACGGCGCGTGCGTCATCAGACGGCCGTCGCGGTTCCACCAGAGTTCTTCCGTCGTGAGCCAGCCCATGCCCTGGATGAATGCGCCTTCCACCTGGCCGAGATCGATGGCGGGATTGATCGACTGCCCCGCGTCGTGCAGCACGTCGGCGCGCACGAGCTTCCATTCGCCCGTCAACGTATCGATCACGACTTCGGATACTGCCGCACCATAAGCGAAGTAGTAGAACGGATGGCCCGTCAGCGTCTTCGCATCCCAATGCACTTTCGGCGTTGCATAGAAACCGTCGGACCACAACTGGATGCGCGCGAGATATGCTGCGCCGACCAGTTGTGCAAACGGCATCGCCGCACCGTTCGCGCGTACTTCACCGTTTTCGAAGGTCACGTCCTTCGCTTCGCCGCCGAGTTCTTTCGCGGCCAGCACCGCGAGGCGCTCCCGAATGGCGTGCGCGGCGGCTTCGGCCGCCTTGCCGTTCAGGTCGCTGCCTGTGGACGCGGCGGTGGCCGATGTGTTCGCCACTTTCGATGTATCCGTCGCCGTCACGCGCACGCGCGAGAGCGGCAGGCCGAATGCGTTCGCGACCACTTGCGCGACCTTCGTGTTCAGTCCCTGGCCCATTTCGGTGCCGCCGTGATTCACGAGCGCTGAGCCGTCCTTGTAGACGTGCACGAGCGCGCCCGCCTGATTCAGGAACGGCACGTTGAACGAGATGCCGAATTTCACCGGCGAGTACGCGAGGCCGCGCTTGAGCACGGGGCTCGACGCGTTGAACGCGGCAATCGCCGCGCGCCGCGCTGTGTAGTCGCTCGATTCGATCAGTTCATCCGTCAGCGGCGCGATCACGTTGTCTTCGACGGTCTGGCCGTATGGCGTCACGTTGCGCGTGTCGATGCCATAGAAATTAGCACGGCGCACCTCGAGGGGATCGCGCTTCAGTTTGCGCGCGATGCCGTCCATCATCACTTCCATGACGAGCGCGCCCTGAGGGCCGCCGAAGCCGCGAAACGCGGTGTTCGACTGCGTGTTCGTCTTGCACGGCAGCGCGACGATATCCACGTCCGACAGGTAGTACGCGTTATCGAAGTGGCACACGGCGCGCGTCGCGACGGCGCCCGACAGGTCCGCCGAAAAGCCCGCGCGCAACGCGATCTCGACGCGGGCGCCGAGAATACGGCCGTCGTCGTCGAAGCCGGCTTCGTATTCGTAGATCGCGTCGTGACGCTTGCCCGTGATCATGAAGTCGTCGTCGCGATCGGCGCGCAGTTTCACGGGCCGACGCAAGCGGTGCGCGGCCAGCGACGCCGCGCACGCAAACAGCGCCGACTGCGATTCCTTGCCCCCGAAGCCGCCGCCCATGCGCCGGCATTCGCACATCACGCTATGCGTCGGCCAGCCGAACATATGCGCGACGACGTGCTGCATCTCGCTCGGATGCTGCGTCGAGCTATAGACGAGCATGCCGTCCATTTCCTTTGGCACGGCATACGCGACCTGGCCTTCGAGATAGAACTGCTCCTGGCCGCCGACTTCGAACGTGCCTGCGATCCGGTGCGGTGCCTGCGCGATCCTCTCCGCAGGCGCACCGCGCTTCAGATGCAGCGGCGGCAGCACGTACTGCTTCTTCGCCTTCGCTTCGGCGGCAGTAAGCACGGCTTCGAGCGGCTCGTAGCGCACGACGTCGTCGCTTTTCGCCAATGCCGCCGCGCGCCGCGCGAGTTCATGGCTTTGCGCCACGACGATGAAGACGGGCTGGCCGAGATAAAGCACTTCGCCGTCGGCGAGAATCGGGTCGTCGTGCAGCACGGGGCCGCAGTTGTTTTCGCCGGGAATGTCGTCGGCGCTCAGCACGGCGACGACGCCGGGTGCCGCGCGCACGGCATCGAGATCGAGCGACACGATGCGCGCATGTGCGTGCCGCGACAAGCCGAGCGCCGCATGCAGCGTCTGCGCCAGCTCGGGGATGTCGTCGGTGTAGGTCGCTTCGCCGCTCACGTGCAGCGTCGCCGATTCATGCGGCAGCGGCACGCCGATGGCAGCCTGTGCGTCGTGTGCGGCAAGCGACGCGTGATGAACGAAGGCTTCCGTCTGCTTGTTCATGGCCTCTGCTCCTGTGCGCCCGCGGCCGGCATCGCGGCTGTGTCGAATGCGAACGCATTGACGTCGCACAGCGCGAGCGGATTGGCGTCGCGTGTTTCCAGATGGAAGCGCCACAGCAGATTGCGCGCCACTTTCAGTCGATAGGCGCTGGTCGCGCGCATGTCGGTGAGCGGCTGATAGTCGGCGGCGAGCGCGTCCATCGCGCGTTGCGTGGTGGCGGCGTCCCACGCCGCGCCTTTGAGCGCGGCCTCGGCGTGCTGCGCGCGCTTCGGCGTCGCGGCCACGCCGCCGAATGCGATGCGCGCATCGGCGATCGCGCCATCGATGATGCGCAGCGCAAAAGCGCCGCACACGGCCGAGATGTCCTGGTCGTAGCGCTTCGCGACCTTGTAGGTGCGAAAGCGCAGATCCGGCGCGGGGCGCGGCACGCGGATCGCCGCGACGAACTCGCCGGGTTCGAGCGCCGTCTTCTGGTAGCCGACGTAGAACGCGTCGAGCGGCAATGTGCGCGTCTTGCGCTCGCGCTGCAGCACGACGAGCGCATTGAGCGCGATGAGCGCCGGCATCGAATCGCCGATCGGCGAACCGTTCGCGACGTTGCCGCCGAGCGTGCCCGCATTGCGGATCGGCAGCGACGCGAAGCGTGTCCACAATTCGGCGAGTTCGGGATAGTCGGCTGTCAGCGCGGCATACGCGTCTTCCAGCGACACGGCCGCGCCGATTGTCAGCGTCTGCGCGTCGCGTTCGATCGTCTTCAGCTCGGTGACATTGCCGATATACAGGATGTCGCCCAGATCGCGGAACTGTTTCGTGACCCACAGGCCGACGTCGGTGCTGCCCGCCAGCAGCCGCGCATGCGGATGCTGCGCGCGCAGCGCGGCGAACGCGTCGAGCGTGACGGGGGCGAAGAAAGCGGGCGTGCCGTAGTCGGTGCCGCGCGTGTCGGGCGCGCGGTATTCGAAGGTGTCGTTTCGCTGGATCGATTGCAACGCCTCGACGACGGCGGCGCGGTCCAGCGCGACGCGCGGATACTGCTGCTCGTCGAACATTTTCTGCGACGCTTCGACGATCGGGCGGTAGCCGGTGCAGCGGCACAGGTTGCCGGAGAGGGCGGTGTTGATTTCGTCGCGGGTCGGCAGGCCGGCGCCTGCGGGGTGGTTCTCGTACAGCGCCCACATCGACATAGCGAAGCCGGGCGTACAGAACCCGCACTGCGAGCCGTGGCAGTCGACCAGCGCTTCCTGAACGGGATGCAGTGTGCCGCTCGCGGCGCGCAGGTCTTCGACCGTGAAGAGCGCCTTGCCGTCGAGGGTTGGCAGGAACTGGATGCACGCGTTGACGGCTTTGAGCGCGAGTTGTCCGCGCGAATCCAGTTCGCCGACGACGACCGTGCAAGCGCCGCAATCGCCTTCCGCGCAGCCTTCCTTGGTGCCTGTGCAGCGCAGGTCTTCACGCAGGTGCTGGAGCACGGTGCGCGAAGCGGGCGCGCCGCCGATTTCGCGGACGGTTCCCTGGTGATAGAAGCGGATGGTTTGCGTTGTCACGGCGAATCCTGAAGACATTGCGGACCGGGCGCGCGTTACGCATGGGGTCGCGCCGTAGCCGGCCTCGCGCACGTAGATCGCCATCCATGCTCGAACATAACACCACTTTGTCCTGGAAATATTTCCCCGGGTGAATGGGGGTTATTCGGTGGTCGTCATGAAGGGGGCGGGCGTGGTGCCCTATGAACGTGTGAATTTCCGTGCGGAGCCTTGTGGGGCGGGGGTTTGAAGTGTGTAAGTAGTTGTGGTTTGGTTTGGTTTGGTTTTGGTTTGCCGGTGTTTGCGGATGGCATCCGCGTTTTGTTAGCGTGCTTCAAGCGTCGCCCCTGTGCGGGGCGGCACCTACTTTTCTTTG
>NZ_JAGUUD010000206.1:0-7948 GCF_020177535.1 Paraburkholderia sp. XV
ATCACCAACATCGACGGCCGTGTGACGCAGAACACGACGGACATCAGCAACATCAACAGCCAGATCACGCAGATCACGAATGGCGAGATCGGCCTGGTGCAGCAGGATGCATCGACGCGCAACATCACGGTGGCGAAGGGCACGGACGGCACGATCGTGGACTTCACGGGTACGGCGGGTGCACGCAAGCTGACGGGCGTGGCCAACGGCGCGGTGAACGTATCGAGCGTTGACGCGGTGAACGGTTCGCAACTGTTCAACGTGGCGCAATCGACGGCGAACGCGATCGGCGGCGGCTCGACGGTCAACAGCGATGGCACGATCAGCAATCCGACGTATGTGATCAACGGTGGCAACACGACGGTCAGCAATGTGGGTGACGCGATCACCAACATCGACGGCCGGGTGACGAACATCGACAACTCGATGAACAACATCGTGAACGGTGGTGGTATCAAGTACTTCCACGCGAACTCGACGTTGGCTGATTCGGTGGCTACGGGCGTGGATTCGATCGCGATCGGCGGCAACGCTAGCGCGACGACCAGCAACTCGGTTGCGCTCGGTTCGAACTCGATGACGGGTGCTGTCGTTGCCACGACAGGTGCGACGATCGGCGGCCAGAACTACACGTTTGCGGGTTCGGCTCCGGTCGGAACGGTCAGCGTGGGTAGCGCGGGTCAGGAACGCACGATCACGAACGTGGCTGCCGGCCAGTTGAGCGCAAGCTCGACGGATGCGGTGAACGGTTCGCAACTGTATGCGACGAACCAGGCTGTGAACCAGGTCCAGAACCAGGTGAACAACATCTCGAACACGGTGAACAACCTGAGTGCGGGTGCTGTGCAGTACGACAGGAACGCGGACGGTTCGGTGGACTACAGCAGCGTCACCATGGGTGGTGGCAACGCACCGGATGGCACGGTGATCCACAACGTGGCAGCAGGCACGGATGACTCTGACGCAGTGAACAAGGGTCAAATGGACGCTGCGATCGCGACCGTCACGAACATCGCGAACAACGCAAGCGATCCGATGTTCTCCGCGAACGGCGACCGCAACACCGAGGCAGCAAAGGCAAGCGGTACGCACGCTACGGCGATGGGTCCGATGTCGAACGCGAGCGGCAACCAGTCGATCGCCACGGGCTACAACGCTCAGGCAAGCGGCGACAGCTCGATGGCAATCGGCGCGAACTCCAAGGCAACGGCGGACCACGCTGTTGCTCTGGGCGACGGCTCGGTGGCGGATCGTGCGAACACGGTGTCGGTGGGCTCGGCGGGCAAGGAACGCCAGGTCACCAACGTCGCGGCTGGCACGGCGCGTACGGATGCTGTCAACGTCGGTCAGTTGAACGACTCGATCACTGCAGCGGTGGGTGATCTGCCGGCAGGTACGACTGCGAAGTCGTACACCGATCAGCAGGTCAACATGGTCCAGCAGGGTGTCAACAGCGTGGCGCGTAATGCCTACTCGGGTATCGCGGCAGCCACGGCGCTGACGATGATCCCCGACGTCGATCAGGGCAAGACGATCGCGGTCGGTGTCGGTGCCGGTTCGTACCACGGCTATCAGGCCACTGCGCTGGGTGCTTCGGCACGCATCACGCAGAACATCAAGGTCAAGCTCGGTGCCGGTATCAGCGGCCAGGGCACGACGGTCGGTGTCGGCGCTTCGTACCAGTGGTAATCGGGAAGTAAGTGCAAGGGCGGTGCAGTAACGGCCGCCTGAGCGCAGTCTTCACCAGCAGTACGCTTCAAAACGAAACGGGCTCCTTCGGGAGCCCGTTTTGCATTTGTACGTCCGCTTCGCGTTCGTCGCGTTTCGGCTGTTGCATGCATGCATGCATGCATGCATGCATGCATGCATGCATGTCGTGCATGCTGGATCGCGTTAGCGGGATCATCAATGCAGCAGCGCTGCATGCTTCCATCAACGCCGCCGGTCTACTCCTGCGGCCCGATCCGCCGCCTCGCAATCAGATCCTTCGCGCCAGCCAGTTTTTCCGCCAGCTCCGGCCCGCGCTGCAACGCAACGCCGACAGCCAGAATGTCGCCGATCGCGAGGTGCGACGTGCGCGACGTCATCGGAGAAAAGATATCGGTGTCTTCGTCTACGTTCGCAAACAGCCCGATCGACGCCAGCCGCGCAAGCGGCGAATTTCCATGTGTCAAGGCAATCACCTTCGCGCCCGCGGCGAGCGCGGATTTCGCCGCGTCGATGATGTCGCGCGTGCGGCCCGTATTCGAGATCGCGACGACGACATCGCCTTCGCCCAGCAACGCCGCCGACATCAGAAACGTATGTGGGTCCGAGTACGCGACGCTCGGCATGCCGAGCCGGAAGAATTTGTGCTGCATGTCGAGTGCGGCAATGCCCGAGCCGCCCGCGCCGTAGAACTCGATGCGCTTTGCGTGCGCGAGCAGTTCGATCGCCGCCGCGACGCTGTCGGTCGACAGATTGTTGCGCACCTGGATCAACGCGCCGATGGTCCGGTCGAGCACCTTCGCCGCTACGCCCGGCGTCGGCTCGTCGGGGCGCACGTCGCGATACACGGCGGGCACTTCCGTTGCTATCCCTTGCGCAAGGCGGATCTTGAACTCGCGGAAGCCGGAGAAGCCGAGCGCGTGACAGAAGCGCGCGATGGTCGGCTGGCTCACGCCCGCGCGCGCGGCGACCTCCGTCATCGACAGGTCGAGTACTTCGCGCGGCGCTTCGATCACGTAGTCGGCGAGCTTGCGCTCGGAAGGGCGCATCTGGTCGCGCATCGCTTCCACCTGGGACAGCATCATCGGGAATCTCGCACTATGCTGAAGAATGCGTGGACTATAGCTGATAGATGAACCAAGTACAAAAACTACAAGATCGCCGTAGGTAATTACCCTTATGTGTTGGTGGATATCGCTGAAAGCGCCAATACATAAAGGTTAGAGGCGGATTTACCGCAAACGCCGATTCAGCAACTGCCACATTGTGTGCGTGTAGTTTTTCTACTAATATCCCGGTTGTCGGCTTTCCAGGCCGTTTCCCGCGATACCAATCTGGCGTGCAGCGCTCAAGCCAAGGCGCGCAGGCCAGCGACGAAGGAGCATCGATGGTTTCCCCGCATTCGCAACTGATGAAAGTCACGAAGCGCGTGATCGAGCGCAGCAAGCCGACGCGCCACGCGTATCTGTCACGCATCGACCAGGCGCAGGGTAAATTCCCGGCGCGCGGCGCGTTGTCCTGCGCGAACCTCGCGCACGGCTTCGCCGGCATGGAGGGCAACGACAAGCTCGTCATCAAGCAGATCCGGCAGCCGAACATCGGCATCGTCTCGTCGTACAACGAGATGCTCTCGGCGCATGCGCCGTACAAGGATTTCCCCGACATCATCAAGGCCGCCGCGCGTGAAAACGGCGGCGTCGCGCAATTCGCGGGCGGCGTCCCGGCGATGTGCGACGGCATCACGCAAGGCAACGCGGGCATGGAGCTGTCGCTGTTCTCGCGCGAAGTGATCGCGATGAGCACGGCGGTCGCACTCACGCACAACATGTTCGACGCGGCACTGTGCCTCGGCGTGTGCGACAAGATCGTGCCGGGCCTGTTGATCGGTGCGCTGCAATTCGGCCATCTGCCGACCATCTTCGTGCCTGCCGGCCCGATGACGAGCGGCCTTTCGAACGACGACAAGGCCAAAGTGCGCCAGGAATTCGCGACGGGCAAATGCGGCCGCAACGAGCTGCTCGAATCCGAGGCCGCCGCGTATCACAGCCACGGCACCTGCACGTTCTACGGCACGGCCAACAGCAATCAGATGCTGATGGAAATCATGGGTCTGCATTTGCCGGGCTCGGCGTTCGTCCATCCGCATACGCCGCTGCGCGATGCGCTGACCGCGCAGGCCGCGCGACGCGTGCTCGACCTGACGGTGGATCGCGGCCACTACATGCCGATCGGTCACGTGATCGACGAGAAGGCGATCATCAACGGCATCGTCGGTTTGCTCGCGACGGGCGGCTCGACCAATCACACGCTGCACCTCGTCGCGATTGCGCGCGCGGCGGGCATCATCATCGACTGGGACGACTTCGACACGCTGTCGGCAACGGTGCCGCTGCTCGCGAAGGTCTATCCGAACGGCAAGGCCGACGTGAACCACTTCCACGCGGCGGGCGGCATGGCGTTTCTGATCCGCAATCTGCTCGAAGGCGGCTTGCTGCACGACGATGTGAACACGGTCGTCGGCAAAGGCCTTTCGCGCTACGCAGAAGAGCCGAAACTGCTCGACGGCAAGCTGACGTGGGTGCCGGCCGCTGCTGAAAGCCACGACACGGCTGTGCTGCGTGCCATCGGCGATCCGTTCCAGCCGGACGGCGGCTTGCGTCTGATGCAAGGCAAGCTCGGCCGCGGCGTCATCAAGATTTCGGCCGTTGCGAAGCAGCATCGGACAGTGAAGGCGCCTGCCATCGTGTTCGATTCGCAGGAGGCCGTGCAGGAAGCCTTCGATAACGGCGAGCTGAAGCGCGACTTCATCGCTGTCGTGCGCTTCCAGGGCGCGCGGGCGAACGGCATGCCCGAGCTGCATCGTTTGACGCCGCTGCTCGGCGTGTTGCAGGATCAGGGTTTCCATGTCGCACTCGTCACGGACGGCCGCATGTCGGGTGCATCGGGCAAGGTGCCCGCCGTGATTCACGTATCGCCCGAAGCGCTGCTGCAAGGGCCGCTCGGCAAGGTGCGAACGGGCGACACGCTCGTGATCGACGCCGAAGCGGGCGTGCTCGACATCGAAATCGACGACGCAGAATGGGCCGCACGTCCGATTGCCGTGTCGCAGCATCAGGCGGAAAACGAAGTGGGCTTTGGCCGTGAGCTGTTCGGTGTGTTCCGCGCTGCGGCTGCGCCGGCGGAGCTGGGCGCGTCGGTGTTCGGGCCGCTCGTCGGCGAAGCGCCGCACGCAACTGGAACGGCAAACGCCGTGGCGAGCGAAGCCAGCCACGCAATGCAGAAATAAAGCGAAAAGGAGTCTGAAGATGACATCGAAAACAGTCAGCGAAATCGTGCGCCTGGGTCCCGTGATCCCGGTCCTCGCATTCGATACCGTCGAACAGGGCGAACACGTTTCGCGCGCGCTGCACGCAGGCGGCGTGAAGGTGCTGGAAATCACGCTGCGCACGCCCGCTGGCATCGGGGCGATCGAGCGCGCGAGCCAGCTTGCCGAAGACATCGTCGTTGGCGTCGGCACGATCACGAGGCCCGAACATTGCGCGCAGGCGAAAAAGGCGGGCGCGCAGTTCGGCGTGTCGCCGGGGCTCACGAAAGACATGCACAAGGCCGCTCAGGACGCCGGTTTGCCGCTTTTGCCCGGCGTCATGACGCCGAGCGACATCATCGTCGCACTCGAACTCGGCTATGAAATCGTCAAGTTCTTCCCGGCGCAACAGGCGGGCGGCGTGCCTATGCTGCAAGCCTTCCACGGCCCCTTCCCGACGCTGAAGTTCTGCCCGACGGGCGGCATCACGGCGGAAACCGCGCCGAACTTCCTCGCGCTGCCGAACGTAGTGTGCGTGGGGGGTTCGTGGCTGACGCCGAAGGCGGCGCTCGCTGCGCAGAACTGGGACGAAGTCACGCGTCTCGCGCGCGCTGCGAGCGAACTGGCAGCACCTGCACACTGATGCGCAGCATAGTGTTTTGAACAAGCGTGTAACTGGCTGCTGTAACGAGCCTCGCCGCTTCAGCCCCTGACGGGCTGCAGCGGCGAGGTTTTTTTGATTTTGCGCGGGTTTATTCCACGCGCCATCAACGTCAACAAACAGTAAAATTCAGCGTCCGCGAAAGTGCTCGCTCAGTAGGCACTTTCTGCATCCGGAAGCGGGCGAGGTGCAGCAGCACTTTGCAATTCAAACCAACAAAGCAAAGGAGGAGCTTCATGGAAGCTGTCCACGGCAGCATGCTGCTGATCTACGCCGTGATCGCCATTGCGGTGCTGATCCTGATGATCACGCGCTTCAAGGTCTATCCGTTCCTCGTCCTCATCATCGTGTCGTTGCTGCTGGGTCTTGCCGTCGGCATGCCGGCGGGCACGATCGTGAAGTCGTTCGAAACGGGCAACGGCAACACGCTGGGTCACATCGCGATCGTCGTCGGCCTCGGCACGATGCTCGGCAAGATGATGGCCGAATCGGGCGGTGCCGAGCGCATCGCCACCACGCTAATCAACTGGTTCGGTGAAAAGAACATTCACTGGGCGATGATGTTCGTTGCGATCATCGTCGGCTTGCCCGTGTTCTTCGAAGTCGGCTTCGTGCTGCTGATTCCCATCGCGTTCAACGTCGCGAAGCGCACGGGCAAATCGCTGCTGCTGATCGGCCTGCCGATGGTCGCGGGTCTGTCCGTCGTGCACGGCCTGATTCCGCCGCACCCGGCTGCGCTGCTCGCGGTGCAGGCGTATCACGCCGACATCGGCCGCACGATCGCGTACGGGCTGCTCGTCGGCGTGCCGACGGCGATTGTCGCTGGTCCGTTGTTCGCGCTGCTGATCCACCGTCATATCAAGCTTGCGGAAAACAATCCGCTCGCCGCGCAGTTCGTCGATACCGAACATCAGACGGGCTCGCGCGAGCTGCCGGGTTTTGGTATCACGCTGTTCACGATTCTTCTGCCGGTGATCCTGATGCTGATCGGCAGTTGGGCCGATCTCGTGTTTGCGCCGAAGACGACGCCGAACGATCTGCTGAAGTTCATCGGCACGTCTGACGTTGCGCTGCTGATTGCCGTCCTCGTCAGCTTCTGGACGTTCGGCGCGAGCCGCGGCTTCAACCGCGAGCAGATCCAGAAGTTCTGCGGCGAATGTCTTGCGCCGATCGCGGGCATTACGCTTATTGTTGGCGCGGGCGGTGGTTTTGGTCGCGTGCTGATGGATAGCGGCATCTCGAAGCAGATTGTCGAAACGGCGACGTCTGCGCATTTGTCGCCGTTGCTGCTTGGCTGGTTCGTCGCCGCGCTGATCCGTCTCGCGACGGGTTCGGCGACGGTTGCGATGACGACGGCGTGCGGCATCGTTGCGCCGATCGCGCAGGCGAGCGGCGTGCAGGTGAAGCCGGAACTGCTGGTGCTTGCGACGGGTTCGGGCTCGCTGATTTTCTCGCACGTCAACGACGGCGGTTTCTGGCTGATCAAGGAGTATTTCGGAATGACGGTGGGGCAGACGTTCAAGACGTGGTCGCTCTGCGAAACCATCATTTCGCTGATGGGCTTGGGTTTGACCTTCGCATTGGCGGCGGTCCTGTAAGGAGTTTCAGATGATTTTGATCGCGATGGGCGTGTCGGGCGCCGGCAAGACCCGTATTGGCGAAATGCTGGCGGAGCGGCTCAAGTGCAGCTTCACGGATGGCGACGCGTTTCATAGCGCTGCCAACAAGGAGAAGATGCACAACGGCATTCCGCTGACGGATGAAGATCGCTGGCCGTGGCTCAGGACGATTCGCGCGGCGATCGAGGAGAAGCAGGCGGCGCATGAGGATGCGGTTTTTACTTGTTCTTCGCTGAAGCGTTCTTATCGCGATGTTTTGCGCGCGGGCGATAAGGATGTTTGCTTTGTCTATCTCAAGGGTTCGCGGGAAGTGCTGCAGGAGCGTTTGCAGACGCGTACTGGGCATTTCTTTGATCCTTCGTTGCTGCAGAGCCAGCTCGATACGCTGGAAGAGCCCGGGGATGATGAGGCTATTACTGTGAGTATTGAACTGACGCCCGAGCAGATTGTTGAGGAGACGCTCAGTAAGTTGCGCGCCAGGTAGGGTTTGGAGTAGCGGTTGATTGATGGCCCGGTGGCGGTGGTTGGATTCGCTGCCCGGGCCGTTTTTGTTTATGGTGGTGGGGAGGGCGTGGCGCAGGTTTTGGTTCTGGTTTGCTCGTGTTTGCGCTGGCATCCGCGTTACGTTAGCGTGCTTCACGCGTCGCCCCTGTGCGG
>NZ_JAGUUD010000207.1:0-7915 GCF_020177535.1 Paraburkholderia sp. XV
CGGCGGCAAAGAAAAGTAGGTGCCGCCCCGCACAGGGGCGACGCGTGAAGCGAGACAACGCATCGCGGATGCCAGCGCAAAGACCAATACACCGACCGGCGACGACGCGTGAAGCAAGACAACAAAACGCGGATGCCAACGCAACCACAAACCAGCCCAATCCCACAAGTTACGGCACCCGCCCACTAGCAGACTTCAAACTACCGGACCACTTCATCGCCGGCAACTCGACACAACGATAAAAAACCCATGCAACGACAAGTGCCACAAGCATAAAACCAAAAGTCGGCAAGATCGACAACTGCAACACCGAGCGATACAACACAGAAGAGAGCAACACAAAAATGGGCAAATGAATCGAATAGAGCGAGAAGCTGAAGTCACCAAAGCGGGAAAGCAACCGAATCACAGGCGTCTCGCTATGCTGCCGGCTCTTGAGAGCCGCATTCAGATAGCACGCAAACCCAACGGCCCAAAACTGAAACGCCAGGTACTGCCCAAAGCGAAAGGCAACACACCCAAGCACGGTCAGCAAAACGGCCAACCCATACATCAGCCACGGCACGTGCTTACGCGACGAACCATCGCCACGCTTGATCTGCAATTCAGCGATCCATGCCCCGAGCATCCACGAGAACCAGAACGACGTAAAGAACTGCAAGTCATGCCGCTCGAACACAAAAACCGACACCACATTAACGAGCGCCACCATCCCAAGCACAGGCAAGATCCCAAGCCTGCGCCGCAGCGCGAAAACCAGCGGATAGACCACATAAAACTGCACTTCTAGCGACAGCGTCCACAGCGCGCCATTCGACCCATACGTCTTGCCGGCCACGCCTTGCAGCGAGAACAGATTGACAAAAAACGCCTGCGGCCCGATATCGAGAATCTTGTGATTGACGGGGGGAAATTGCAGGCTGGCCCAATCAAGCGCGAGCGTCAGCAGCAGCGCAGCAAACAGCACAGGGTATATGCGCGCAAACCTCCGCGCCCAAAAATTCATCGCATCGAGCCGATACGCAGAATTGTTCGCGAGACGCTGCGCAGCGCCGCGATGAATGCAATACCCGCTAATAACAAAAAAAATCGGCACACCCGCCGAGCCCCACGCAATGGGCAGCGTCAGATACGCAACGATCGTATTCAGATCGAATGATTTGCCCACCACATGGTGAAAGCTCTGCATGCCCACCCATTCGACCTGGCGACAATGAAAATATGCCACCAGCAACGCGGCGAACCCGCGCATCGCGTCGATGACATGTTCCTTCCCGGCGACCTTCGCCTCGCTGCGCGTCCCCGGCGCAAAGGACAGGGACGAACGGGTGGCGTCCAGTGCTGTGTCGCTCATGCGCGGTCCTCAATCGTTGATGAATGAATTGGCGCGCTGCCTCCAGGAGGCAGCACGCCTGCTTGCGTATCCTAGGTGAAAGGGCGTGTAAAAAATCAACAAGAAATGATTGGAATTATTCAAGCCTTCATACTGACAATGAATTGTCGAAGCCGGTCGAAATTCAAATAGACACCCGAATTATTTGACGTTTTTTTCGTGTTACGTTGATGCGGGGAAAACTTCTGACAGGGGTGAGGTCATGAACCTGCATTTGATCGCCGGCGTCGCCGTGTTGCTGCTACTCGTTGCCGTGTCCGCGTACCGTGAAGCATTGCGCAACGAGCCGATCAGCCGTATCCGGATGAACCCGGAAAAGATGCCGCAGTTCGAGGAAAACGAATGAGCGCATGAGGGCGGCGCTCGCCCTCGGCACCATGGGCAAGATTTACGCGCGCCCACGCACGGCGCCCCGGATTGTTCGCGTCATTATTTCCGCATGATTTCAAATATCGGAACGACGCATTCGAAATGAACAATTTGAATTAATTTCAACAGGGCGCTATCAGTCCTTTCAAATAATTTTTGCGCTAGTCTTTTCCGGCACGACAATGCGCCGCCTCTCACGGCGATTGCATACATTCAATCAACCGAGTGGAAATGCATACCATGCTGAAAGTCACCAAAGCCGTCTTTCCTGTAGCGGGCCTCGGCACACGTTTTCTGCCCGCCACGAAGGCGAGCCCGAAGGAGATGCTGCCCATCGTCGATAAACCGCTGATCCAGTACGCGGTCGAAGAAGCGATCGCGGCAGGCATCACCGAAATGATCTTCGTCACAGGCCGCAGCAAGCGGGCAATCGAAGATCACTTCGACAAGTCCTATGAAATCGAGGCGGAACTCGAAGCGCGCGGCAAGGAGCAACTGCTCGATCTCGTGCGCAGCATCAAGCCGGCAAATGTGGATTGCTTCTACGTACGTCAGGCAGAAGCGCTCGGCCTCGGCCATGCTGTCATGTGCGCCGAAAAGCTGGTCGGCGACAGCCCGTTCGCCGTGATCCTCGCCGACGACCTGCTGCACAGCGAGCAGCCCGTGATGAAGCAACTCGTCGACGTGTTCAACCACTATCACAGCTCGGTCGTCGGTGTCGAAACCATCGCGCGCGAAGCGAGCCGCTCGTATGGCGTGGTCGACGGCAAGGAATGGGAAGAGGATGTGATCAAGCTGTCGGGCATCGTCGAGAAGCCGGCACCCGATAAGGCGCCGTCGAATCTCGGCGTGGTCGGCCGCTATGTGCTGATGCCGACCATCTTCAAGCACATTCGCGCGCTGAAGCCGGGCGCGGGCGGCGAACTGCAACTCACGGACGCGCTGCAATCGCTGCTGACGGAAGAGCAGGTGCTCGCGTATCGCTATTTCGGCACGCGCTTCGATTGCGGCAGCAAGATCGGCTATCTGAAGGCGACTGTCGAATTCGCGCTGCGTCACCCCGAAGTGCGCGGCGAGTTCGAAGACTACCTGCAAAGCTATCTGCCGTTGCATCTCACCGCGGCCGCCGCCTGAAAGCAACGCCTGCGGCAACGACGGCGCGTCTACCGGCCGTCGCGCTGCAGGTCAGTCGGTGCAAGCGCGCGCGTCATCCGCACGACGCGGGCCCGCTGGCCGACGATGCGCGTGCGAGTATTGCGCGCACATCGTCGTCGGTGGTTTCGCTGAAGTCCGAATAAAACTGGCTGACGCTGAAGAAGAGTTCCGGCGCGTTCACGCAGACATATTCGTCGACGTCGCCGCCGATGCGCCCGGCCGCGTCGGACGGCGCGACGGGCAACGCCGCGACGATTCTCGCCGGCGCGCGTGCGCGCAATGCGCGTGCGGCCACCTTCATTGAAGCACCCGTTGCGAGCCCGTCGTCGACGATGATCGCGATGCGGCCCGTCACGTCGACGCGCGCGCGCAACGGGTCGCGAAACAGCGTCTCGCGCCGCGCAAGTTGCGCTTTCTCCTCCGCGAGGACGCGTTCGAATTCGGGCTGCGATACGCCCGTCTCGCGCATCAGTTCTTCATCCACATACAGCGCATCGCCCGATGCAATCGCGCCCATTGCCAGCTCGCATTGCCACGGCACGCCGAGCTTGCGCACCACGAGCACGTCGAGCGGCGCGCCGAGCGCACGCGCGACCTCATACGCAACGGGCACGCCGCCGCGCGGCAGCCCGAGCACGACGACATCGTCGCGTTGCGCGTAATGCTTCAGTTGAACGGCGAGCGCACGGCCCGCGTCGGCGCGATCCGCAAAACGACCGTACATGATTCGCTCCCACGTCCGCTACCTCTACGTCATTCACTATAGGACGTTGAGCATCGACAGCGCCGATTCCTGCAGCGCGCGCAATACGCGATTGAGCGCCGCTTCCGACGTTTCCTTGCCCATCGGCATGTTCGTGCTGAGCGCCGCGACCACTTCGCCATGGCGGTTCTTCATCGGCACGGCGACGCCGCGCACGCCGATATCCAGCTGCTGCTCGATTACCGCGAACCCGTCGGCCTGCGCGCGGCGGACCTTTTCGAGCAGGCCGGTCTTGTTCGTGAGCGTGTGCGGCGTGAAGGGCTTGAGTTCAGCGTCGTTGAGCCACGTCTGCATCGCGTCCTGATCGCGGTGATACGCGAGCAGCACGACGCCGGGGGAGGTGAGCGGGGCGGGCACGCGCGCACCGAGCACGAAACCCGTCGTCATCACACGCGACGTGCCGTTGCGCGCGATGAACACCAGTTCCCAATCGTCGAGCACGCTTACGTAGACGGATTCGTTGATCGTCGCGCTCAGTTGCTGCAGATACGGCTGCACGGTTTTCGGCAGCCGCGCCGAATCGAAATACGACCAGCCGACGCGCAGCACCCGCGGCGTCAAGCCGTACAGCTTGCCGTCGCCCTGCACATAGCCGAGATGTTCGAGCGTCAACAGATAGCGGCGCGCGGCCGTGCGGGTCATGCCCGTCAGTTGCGCGGCCTGGCTCGGCGTGAGCCGGGCATGTTCGCTGTCGAACGACTCGAGGATCGCGAGCCCTTTTTCGAGGCCCGCGATCCAGTCGCGTTTGTCCAATGGCGGTCGGTTCATGGCAATCGTTCCCTGATTTTGCGCGGCTAACGTATCGGTATGCGCGATTATCGCTCAGTTGTCGACGACTGCGCGCCGTTGGTCGATAGCGCCGCGAGCACCCGGGAACACCGTTTCGCCCGCTTGTGAATCGGGCGGGAAACCTCGCCCGCACTGTATGCGCCACACGACACCCAGCCTGGTGCAAACCCGCGAAGCGCGCGTTAATCGCACAGAAACGTGCGATTAACGCACGTTTCGGGCATCGGGAGCATTGCCCACCCCAGGGCGCTTGCCTATTCTTGAGCCACCTCAGCGCTTCAGGCCGCGCCGCACCGGATGGGCACATCGGATGCGGCGCGCAAGCGGCATCACAGGTTTCATCGAGAAAGGTTCTGCCATGAGTCACGCCACGAATCAGCCTTGCATCATTTCCGTCGCGATCACGGGTTCCGTGCCGCGCAAGAAGGACAACCCGGCGGTGCCGATCTCGATTCCCGAGCAGGTCGAGAGCACCCATGAAGCCTATGAAGCCGGCGCGACCCTCGTGCATCTGCACGTGCGCGACGAAGAAGAGCGTTCGAGTTCCGACCGCAGCAGCTTCGCGAAGCTGCAGGAAGGCATCCGCAAGCATTGCCCGGACATCATCATCCAGTTTTCGACGGGCGGGCGCGGCCGTTCCTTCGAGCAACGCGGCGCGATGCTCGATTTGCGGCCTGACATGGCGTCGCTGGCCACGGGCTCGGTGAACTTCCCGACCACGGTCTACGAGAATCCCCCCGATTTCGTGCGCACGCTCGCGCAGACGATGCTCGATCACGACGTGAAGCCCGAAATCGAAATCTTCGACCTGGCCATGCTGTACAGCACCGTCGATCTCGTGCAACAGGGCCTGTTGAAAGAGCCCGTGCATGTGCAGTTCGTGATGGGCGTGAAGAACGCATTGCCCGCGCGCCGCGAGATTCTCGAATTCGAAGTGGCGCAACTGCAGAAGCTGCTGCCGAGCGCGACATGGACGGCCGCGGGCATCGGCCGGCATCAGCTCGAGGTGAACTACTGGACGCTCGAAATGGGCGGCCATTGCCGCACGGGGCTCGAGGACAACGTGCGCTGGGACAAGGACACGCTGGCGAAAAGCAATGCGCAACTCGTCGAGCGCGTGGCGAAGCTGTGCGGCGAATTCGGCCGTCCTGTCGCGACGCCCAGGCAGGCTCGCGAGATGCTGGCGCTCAAGCCCGCCGCGTAAACACGATTCCCGAACCAAGCCCTATCATGCTTCGCTCCATTGCCACTGTGTCGGTTAGCGGCACGCTCGTCGAGAAGCTCGCGGCGATTCGCGCGGCGGGTTTCGACGGCGTCGAGATCTTCGAAAACGATCTGCTGTACTTCGACGGCTCGCCCGCCGACATCCGCAAACGTTGCGCCGATCTCGGCCTGCAGATCACGCTGTTCCAGCCGTTCCGCGATTTCGAGGGCGTTTCGAAGGAGCGGCTCGCGCAAAACCTGAACCGCGCGCAGCGCAAGTTCGAGCTGATGCATGAACTCGGCACGGATCTCGTGCTCGTGTGCAGCAGCGTCAATCCAAACGTGATCGCGGACGATGCGCTGATCGTCGATCAGCTCGGCCAGCTTGCGTTGCTCGCCGAGCGCGAAGGCGTGCGCGTGGGCTTCGAGGCACTGGCGTGGGGCAAGTACGTGAACTCGTATCGACACGCATGGCAGCTCGTCGATGCCGTCGATCATCCGAGTCTCGGCCTGATACTCGACAGCTTCCATACGCTGTCGATCGACGACCCGATCGATCCCATCGCGGAGATTCCCGGCGACCGCATCGCCTTCGTGCAGATCGCGGATGCGCCGCGGCAGAAGATGGACGTGCTGGAGTGGAGCCGGCACTTTCGATGCTTCCCCGGGCAAGGCGATCTCGATGTCGCCGGCTTCGCGGAGCGCGTGCTTGCGACGGGTTATCAAGGTCCGTTTTCGCTCGAAATTTTCAACGACGGCTTTCGCGCCGCGCCGACAGCGGCGACGGCTGCCGATGGCTACCGCTCGCTGCTGTATCTCGAAGAGCAGGCCGGGCTCAAGGGCGCCCGCTCGAAGGATGGTCAGCCGCTCTTCACGCCGCCTGCGCCGCCCGCGCATTCGGGCTTCCAGTTCATCGAGTTCGCCGTCGATGCGACCAGCGTGCCGCGTCTTGCGCAGCGCTTCGCCGAAGCGGGCTTTCATGCGGCGGGCAAGCATCGTTCGAAGGATGTGACGCTGTATCAGCAGGGCGGGGCGTCGATCGTGCTGAACGCGGAGACCGATTCGTTCGCCAGCGAGTTCTTCCATCGGCACGGGCTGTCGCTGTGCGCGTCGGCGTTTCAGGTCGACGATGCCGCGCGTGTGTTCGAACGCGCGACGTCGTTCGGCTATGCACCGTTCTCGGGCCGCGTCGGCCCGAACGAACGCGTCGTGCCGGGTGTGCGCGCGCCCGATGGCAGCCTGCATTACTTCGTCGATGCGCGGCCCGACGAGCCGACGCTATATGAAGCCGACTTCGTGCTGAGCGCGCCTGACAGTGAACGCACGCAAGCGGTGCAGGGCGAGTTGAAGCGCATCGATCACGTGTGTCTCGACCTGCCTGCCGACGCACTCGATACATGGATTCTCTACTTCAAGGCTGTGTTCGGTTTCGATGCGGAGCCTGCCTGGTTGCTTCCCGATCCTTACGGACTCGTGCGCAGCCGCGCGGTGCGCAGCGCCGATGGATCGGTGCGAATCGTTCTGAACGCTTCCGTGGACGGACGGACTTCGACTGCGCAATCGCTGCACACGTATCGTGGAACGGGCCTCAATCACGTTGCATTCGACACCGACAATATTTTCGCGGCCGTCGAACAGTTGCGCGCACGCGACGTTCAGCTATTGAGAATCCCGTCGAACTATTACGATGACCTTGAAGCGCGTTACGATTTCGCCGACGGCATCGTGAACCAGATGAAAGACGCCCACATCCTCTACGACAGGGACGCGCAGGGCGGCGAGTTCTTCCATGTGTACACCGAGCAGATGGATGGCCGCTTCTTTCTGGAGGTCGTGCAGCGCAAGGGCGGTTACGACGGATACGGCGCGGTCAATGCGCCTGTGAGACTCGCGGCGCAGGCCCAGCGCAAGCACGGCTAGGCGCAACGGTATGCAGCGAAGGATCGCACGGGCCGATAGTGGTGGTTTCCCGTAGCCATCCTCATAGCATCCGGATTTTCCAGCATTACTTCAGGTTTTCGTACTACCCGCAGCACCGGCGGCGACGGCATTCGCTTGTCCCGCCGCAACAAAACGATGCGACGCATCGTCATAACACTCAAGATAAAAGGATCAGGAGATGAAACGACGTTACCCCGAAGTCAAAGCCGCCCTGGCTGGCGCAGCGATGCTGGCCACGCTGCCTGCCTTCGCGCAAAGCAGCGTGACGCTGTACGGCATCGTCGATAACGGCATCGGTTATC
>NZ_JAGUUD010000208.1:0-7381 GCF_020177535.1 Paraburkholderia sp. XV
GCAAAGAAAAGTAGGTGCCGCCCCGCACAGGGGCAACGCGTGAAGCACGCTAACGTAACGCGGATGCCAGCGCAAACACAGGCGCATGCCAGCGCAAACACAGCCAACCCACCCCAACGCGTCGCAGACCAAAATCCCCAAAAAAAACCACGCTAAGGTATAGCATCACGAAAACCAAAGCCCATCAGCGCATCCACGAACCCCCAACCAGGAGCACAAAAACCATGACCGAACCCACCCAGTTCTGGATGATCGAAGGCGCGCCGACGCCGGTCGGCCCTTTCTCCCATGCAACGGAATCAGGCGGCTGGGTCTTCGTCACGGGCCAGATGCCCACCTCCCCAGACGACGACACAGCACCCCTGCCCGAGGGCGTCGCCGCGCAAACCAAACGCGTCATGGACAACCTCGTGCTGGTCCTCAAGGGCATCGGTCTCGGCCTCGAACACGTCGTGTCGGCGCGTATCTTCCTCACTGAATTCAAACGCGACTACGCAACCATGAACGCCGTCTACGCCGCGCATTTCCCGCCGGGACGGCTGCCCGCGCGCACCTGCGTCGGCGTAACCGGGCTCGCACGCGACGCACTCGTCGAGATCGACTTCATCGCGCGCCGTCCGGGCTGACGCAAAGTCGATGCGTTCCCGTCGACCGTCCGCGCGCCGTGATTTCCTGCAGCGCGCGCTAACGCTGCCCCTCGCGATGTCCATTCCGTCGCTGGGCGCCGCCCAGCAAAAACCGCCCCCACGCATGGAACGGCGCGCCATTCCATCGACAGACGAGCCCTTACCCGTGGTCGGCTGCGGCACCTGGCGCACCTTCGATGTCGGCGACGATCCGAACGGCCAGGCGCGGCTCGCCGACGTGCTGAAAGTGCTGTTCGCAGCGGGCGGCTCGGCCATCGACTCGTCCCCGATGTACGGCTCGTCCGAAGCTGTCGCGGGCACGCTGCTCACGCGGCTCGACGCGCACAACAAGGCGTTCGTCGCGACCAAGGTGTGGACGCAAGGCAAAGCCGCAGGCATCGCGCAGATGGAAGAGTCGATGCGCCGCCTGCAACAGTCGACAATCGACCTGATGCAGGTCCACAACCTCGTCGACTGGCGCACGCAGCTCGCCACGCTGCGCGACTGGAAAGCGCGTGGGCGCGTTCGCTATATCGGTATCACGCACTACACGTCCGGCGCGTTCGATGACGTCGCCAGCGTGATGCGCAGCGAAAAGCCCGACTTCGTGCAGATCAACTACGCAGCCGACGATCGCGATGCCGGGCAGCGCATCCTGCCGCTCGCACGCGACCTCGGCATCGCCGTCGTGATCAATCAGCCGTTCGGCGGCGGCGGGCTGCTGTCGCGCGTCAGCAAGACGCCGCTGCCTGCGTGGGCCAACGACATCGGCTGCGTGTCGTGGGCGCAACTGCTGCTGAAATTCGTGCTCGCGCAACCCGCCGTCACCGTCGTGATTCCCGGCACGGGACGCCCCGAGTACATGGCCGATAACGTGCACGCAGGCGTGGGTCCATACCCCGACAAGGCGATGTGCAAGCAGATTGTCGAAGCCGTCGGCGGGTAGTAGACAATCACGACGCGCGGCGCGGCGCCATCACGAAGCCGACGCCTTCAGCAACACGGGATCGCTGCGATAGACATCCGGGAACATCTTCTTCAGATAATCGATCTTCGGCAGATCGTTGATCGCGATGTACGGCGAGTCCGGGTGCAGCACCAGATAGTTCTGGTGGTACTGCTCGGCAGGATAAAAGCCCTTGAAGTCCTCGATCTTCGTGACGATCGGCGCGGAAAACACCTTCGCGCCGTTCAACTGCGCGATATAAGCTTGCGCGATGACGCGCTGCCCGGCATTTTGCGGAAACACCACCGAACGATACTGCGTGCCGTGATCCGGTCCCTGGTAGTTCAACTGGGTTGGATTGTGGGCGACCGAGAAGAAGATCTGCAGCAGCCGGCCATAGGTGATCTGCGTCGGGTCATACGTGATCTGCACCGACTCCGCGTGCCCCGTGTCGCCGCCGCTCACGGTCTCGTACTGCGCGGTGTTCGCCGCGCCGCCCGCGTAGCCCGACGCAACCTGCTTCACGCCCTTGACGTGTTCGTACACGCCCTGAACGCCCCAGAAGCAGCCGCCCGCGAAGACGGCCGTTTCCGTGTGCGCGCTGCCCGCTTTTTCGTCCTGCGCGGGCGGCGGAATCCGCACCGCCTGTTCCGCCGACGCAACGTGTTGCCACACAATGGCGCCCGCGCCGATGGCGACGAACGCCGCAATCCGGGTCCAGCCCAATGCGCTTGCGATGAGTTTCTTGTTCACGGTGATAGTCCTCGAATAACAGATGAATGTGCAGTCGGTCGGGATGCCATTAGCCGAAGGTGAACGCATATGCCTCGACGCCCGGATCGAGAAACTCGATCGCGAAGGTGTGGTCGGCCACGTCGCCCGTCTGGCGCACGAGCTGATAGAGACGCTGTTCCGTCACGATGCCCACGCCGTCGGCGCTCACGTCGGTGCCGCGCGCAGCACCGGGCGTGACGCCGTCGATCGTCACGCGAAAATGCACCGGCTTGCCGGCCGCGCCCGGCCCGAGCACCAGATGCAGGTCGCGTGCGTGGAAGCGATAGACGATGCGTCCGTTCGGCGCGGCAAGGGTTGCGTGCTCGGCGCCCACTTTCCACATGCCCGCGAGTCCCCAGTCGTTGACGTCGGGGCTCGACGGCGCGGCATAGGTGCGCGCGCGGTTGCGCGCTTCGCCGCCCGGCGACGCGAAGTTCTCGGCACGCGCATAACCGATGTACGTTTCCGGCGACATCATGTCGTTCCCGTCGGCGGCCGCCTCGACGCCTTTCGCGCGCTGCGCGAGGCCCGTCGCCACCTGCGCCGCCTCGGGATGACCCGCTTCCACGAGCAGTTGCTGGATCACCT
Source organism: Paraburkholderia sp. XV (assembly GCF_020177535.1). Taxonomy (NCBI): domain Bacteria; kingdom Pseudomonadati; phylum Pseudomonadota; class Betaproteobacteria; order Burkholderiales; family Burkholderiaceae; genus Paraburkholderia; species Paraburkholderia sp. XV. The sequence goes on from NZ_JAGUUD010000208.1 coordinate 2,935, forward strand.
TCTCGGACTGTTCATACTCGCCTTCGCCGAAGTGATGATGACGCACGCGCCCCTGCGCATCGACGAAATAGTGCGCCGGCCAATACTGGTTGCCGAACGCGCGCCAGATCGCGTAGTTGTTGTCGATGGCGACCGGGTAGTCGACGCCGAGATCGTGTGTGGCCTTCTTCACATTGTCGATATTGCGCTCGAACGCGAATTCAGGCGCATGGACGCCGATCACGACGAGCCCCATGTCGCGATACTTCTGCGACCACGCTTTCACATACGGCAGCGTGCGCAGGCAGTTGATGCACGAATAGGTCCAGAAGTCGACCAGCACGACTTTGCCCTTCAACTGCGCGTTCGTGAGCGGCGGCGAGTTCAGCCATTGCACGGCGCCCGTCAGCGACGGCAGCGTGCCTTCGACGGGCAGCGGTGCGGCCGTCGCCGAGGCGCGCATCATCGTGCCCGCGGGCGGCGTGGTGTTGGCTGAGGCAGCTTGCGTGTCGGAGGTTTTCATCATGGCGGGACCGCCGGTTTGCACATTGGCCGACATCATCGCGTCGCCTGCCGGTTTGCGCGGCGACAGGCGGTCGACGAGGTGCTGCTCGATGCCGCTCGTCGCCACCGTCGATACCTTCGTCAGCACGCCCGTATCGAGGCCGAGCGCGATGGCCGCAACGCCGCACAACATGGCTGCGCCGATTCCGCGCCGCACCCATTCGCCCGCGCCGAGCGAGCGCTTCATGGCGGTGAAGACGCGTCCGCCGATCAGCAGCGCAATGGCCAGCGAGGTCGCCGCGCCTGCCGCATACGCGAGCAACAGCAGCGTCGTGCCGACGCTTGCGCCGCGCAGCGCCGCGCCCGTCAGCACGAGACCGAGGATCGGGCCCGCGCAGGGCGCCCACAACAGGCCCGTCGCGATGCCGAGCAGAAACGACGAGCCGATGCGCGGCTTCGCGCCGTCCGCCTGAGCCATCTCGGACAGGCGGTTGCCCGCGCTGACCAGCGGGTGCATCAGTCGGTCGGCGAGACGCGGCAGCAGCAGCGTGAGGCCGAACACGCCCAGCAGCACGATCGCGATCCAGCGGCCGTACTGGTTGGCCTGCGTGACCCAGCCGCCGCCGATGGCCGCCAGCGTCGCGACGAGCGCGAACGTGAGCGCCATGCCGCCGAGCAGCGGCAAGCCGGAGCGCACGAACGGCTGGTCGGCGCGCGCGAAGACGAAGGGCAGCACGGGCAGGATGCACGGACTCAGGATCGTGAGCGCGCCGCCGAGGTAAGCGAGAACAATGAGTAACATGATCGTCTGGATGGTTGATCGTGCGAAATGGGGCGATGAAAGACGATCTCAAGCGGCGCGCGGCGTGAAGGTCATCGCGAGTCCGTTCATGCAGTAGCGCAAGCCCGTCGGCTTCGGGCCGTCATCGAACACGTGTCCCAGATGGCCGCCGCAGCGCGCGCAATGCACCTCCGTGCGCGTCATGCCGAACGAGCCGTCCTCGCGCGTCGCGACGGCGTGATCGAGCGGCGCCCAGAAGCTCGGCCAGCCCGTATGGCTGTCGAACTTCGTGCGCGACGAAAACAGTTCGCGGCTGCAACCCGCGCACGAAAACACGCCGCTTCGATGCTCGTCGTTCAGCGGACTGCTGAACGGGCGCTCGGTGCCTTCCTCGCGCAGCACGTGGTATTGCGCGGGCGTGAGCTGCGCGCGCCACTGCGCGTCGGAACGCGTGACTTCGAAGCGCGCGGGCGCGCCGCCCGCTGCGTCCTGCGCGTCCGCTGCGCCCGGGGTGCCCGCTGCAAACGCCCGCCAATGCGTGAGCGCGGCCAGCGCGGCGAGCGCGCTGCCGCCCGATAACAGAAACCGCCTGCGGCTTTTCATCGTGTGCTCCTTGGTGCGACTCGATTGAATATGGCGTAGCGTAAGTCGGCTGTGATATCCGGGTCCTCACGAAAACTTAAATTAATTGTGATAACCCGGCGGCCGGAAATTCTGCACAATGTCAGTGCTGTCAACGTTGTATGGCAACGTTTAATCCCTGCCTTCAATCCCACGTTCAATCAAGCCAGCCGATGGACCACCCAAAGCGCGTACTGATCGTCGAAGACGATGTCGACATAGCGAATGTGCTGAGCCTGCACCTGCGGGACGAACGCTACGAGGTCGTCCATAGCGCCGACGGCAACGAAGGGCTGCGGCTGCTGGAACAGGGCAACTGGGATGCGCTGATCCTCGACCTGATGCTGCCGGGCGTCGATGGCCTGGAAATCTGCCGGCGCGCCCGCGCGATGGCGCGCTATACGCCCATCATCATCACCAGCGCGCGTTCGAGCGAAGTGCACCGCATTCTCGGGCTGGAGCTCGGCGCGGACGACTATCTTGCCAAGCCTTTTTCCGTGCTCGAACTGGTCGCGCGGGTGAAGGCGCTGTTGCGGCGCGCCGATGCAATGGCGAAAGACGCGCGGATGGAAGCGGGCAGCCTGAACCTCGCCGGGCTGTTCATCGATCCCCTCACGCGCGAGGCGAGCGTCGACGGCAAGCGTATCGAGCTGACGCCGCGCGAGTTCGATCTGCTGTACTTCTTCGCGAGCCGGCCTGGCAAGGTGTTTTCGCGCATGGATCTGCTGAACGCCGTGTGGGGCTATCAGCACGAAGGCTACGAGCACACCGTCAACACGCACATCAACCGGTTGCGCGCGAAGATCGAGGCGGACCCGGCGCAGCCCACGCGCATCCTGACGGTGTGGGGTCGCGGCTACAAGTTCGTCGCCGACCCTGCGGCGCACGAAGGAGACGCGTCGTGAATCTGTCGTTGACACAGCGTTTGTCGCTGGTGTTTTCCATCTTGCTGCTCGCGTGCTGTGGCGCGTCGGCGTGGCTGCAGATACGTTCGAGCGATCTGCACGAAAAGGAAGTGATCCAGAGCCTGTCGCGCGATCTCGCCTCGCATATCGCCGGCAGCCCGGCGCTGTCGGACGACGGCAACGACGGCTCGCGCAAGGACGCATTGCGCGAGATTTTCGGGCAGCTGATGGTGGTCAATCCGAGCGTCGAGGTGTATCTGCTCGATCAGAACGGCCATATCGAAGGCGACGACGCGCCCGCCGGGCACCTGAAGCGGATGCAGGTCGACATGCGGCCGGTGCGCGAATTCATCGCCGGCGATCCGCTGCCGATACTCGGCGACGACCCGCGCAGCGTCGACGGCCGCAAGGTATTCAGCGCCGCGTTGCTGCCGCACGGGAGCAAGCGGCCGCCCGAATATCTGTATGTCGTGCTGCAAGGCGAGGCACACGATGCGCTCGCGGCGCGCGTCGCGGCCAGCTCGGTGTTGCGCACGACGTTGTGGTCGATGGCGCTCGTCGCGCTGCTCGGTCTGGTGGCGGGGCTGATGGCGTTCGGGCTGATCACGCGGCCGCTGCGCCGACTGACCGACGCGATGCGCAAGTTCGATGCGAACGGCGAGCCGGATACACAACCGTCGATTGCCAATGCGGCGCGCCCGTCGCATTCCAATTCGCGCGATGAAATTGCAACGCTCGAATCGACGTTCGCGCAGATGGCCGAGCGCATCGGCCAGCAATGGCGCGCGTTGACGCGGCAGGACCAGGAGCGGCGCGAACTGGTGGCGAACATTTCGCACGATCTGCGTACGCCGCTGACATCGCTGCACGGCTATCTGGAAACGCTGTCGATGAAGTCGGACACGCTGAGCGACGCCGAGCGCAAGCGTTATCTGGCTATTGCGCTTGGGCAGAGTGTGAAGGTCGGCAGGCTGGCGCAGTCGCTGTTCGAACTCGCGCGGCTGGAGCATGGCAATGTGCAGCTTGCGCTTGAGGATTTTTCGCTGGTCGATCTGTTGCAGGACGTGTTTCAGAAGTTCGAGCTGTCTGCGGAAGCGCGGCATATCCAGTTGCGTGCGGGCATTGCGCCGCGCTTGCCGAGCGTGACGGCGGATCTTGGGATGATCGAGCGTGTGCTGACCAATCTGCTCGATAACGCGATTCGTCATACGCCGGATGCGGGCGCTGTCGATGTGGATCTTGCTGTGCGCGACGGCAAGGTGTCGGTGACGGTGAGCGATACGGGGCCGGGTATGTCGGAGGAAGTGCGGGCGGGGTTGTTCCAGCGTGCGTTTACGTCGGGCGGCGCGCATCGCGGCGGGCTCGGGTTGTTGATCGTGCAGCGGATGCTGCAGTTGCATGGCAGTCAGATACGGCTTGTTGAGAAGGGGGGCGCGGGCGCCGCGTTTTGTTTTGAATTGCATCCGGCGGGGAAGATGCAGAAGGGGGGACGCGCGGTGGCGTCCGTGTAGTGGTTTTTCTTTGGTTTTTTTCTGGCATGTGTGCGTTTGGCTTTGCGCTGGCATCTGCGATTTGGGTTTGCGCTGGCATCCGCGATTTGGTTTTGCGCTGGCATCCGCGTTACGTTAGCGTGCTTCACGCGTCGCCCCTGTGCGGG
>NZ_JAGUUD010000209.1:0-7290 GCF_020177535.1 Paraburkholderia sp. XV
GGCAAAGAAAAGTAGGTGCCGCCCCGCACAGGGGCGACGCGTGGAGCGCGCTAACAATTCGCGGATGCCAGCGAAAGCAAAAGCAAAAGCAAACCGCGAACTCCACCGCAAAAACAAAAAACCGCCCGCGCCGCGAAGGCGCAAAAAAACCAAAGCGCCTCCGCGTCACTCCAACCTCAATCGACAGACTTGACCATATCCTCAATCACCTTCTTGGCATCGCCAAACACCATCATGGTCTTATCCATATAGAAGAGATCATTATCGAGCCCCGCATACCCCGCCGCCATCGAGCGTTTATTCACGATAACAGTCCGGGCCTTATAGGCCTCAATAATCGGCATACCTGCAATCGGCGACTTAGGATCGGTCTTGGCCGCAGGATTAACAACGTCATTCGCACCAAGCACAAGCACCACATCGACCTGGCCGAACTCGCCATTGATGTCCTCCATTTCATGGACAATCTCATACGGCACTTCAGCTTCCGCCAGCAGCACGTTCATATGCCCAGGCATACGCCCAGCAACAGGGTGAATCGCATACTTCACATCCACGCCCTTTTCGATCAATAGATCGGTCAGCTCCTTCAGCGCATGTTGAGCGCGCGCAACGGCCAGCCCATAACCCGGCACGATCACAACGGTTTCGGCATTGCCGAGCATGAACGACGCATCTTCCGCCGACCCCGACTTGACAGGCCGCTGTTCCGCCGACCCGCCCGCCGTCGCCGCGCCTGCCTCACCGCCGAAGCCGCCCAGAATCACATTGAAGAACGAGCGGTTCATCGCCTTGCACATGATGTACGACAGAATCGCACCCGACGAACCCACCAGCGACCCGGCAATGATCAGCATCGCGTTGTTCAGCGAAAAGCCGATGCCCGCCGCCGCCCAGCCCGAGTACGAGTTCAGCATCGACACGACCACGGGCATGTCCGCGCCGCCAATCGGGATGATGATCAGCACGCCCAGCGCAAACGCGATCAACGTCATGATGATGAACGGCAGCCACGCTTGCGTGAGGAAGAAGATCACGCCGAAGCCGATCATCGCGAGCGCGAGCAGCAGGTTGATCAGATGCTGGCCCGCATAGACGACAGGCGCGCCCTGGAACAGCCGGAACTTGTACTTGCCCGACAGCTTGCCGAACGCGATCACCGAACCGCTAAACGTAATCGCGCCAACGAAGGTGCCGATAAACAGTTCGATCCGGTTGCCATACGGCAGGAAGCCCGGGATGCCTTCCTCGGCGCCGAGGCCGAACGCAGCCGGCTCCGACACCACCGCATAGGCAATACACACAGCCGCCATACCGATCAGCGAGTGCATCGCCGCGACGAGTTCAGGCATCTTCGTCATCTCGACGCGCGCGGCGACGAATGCGCCAATCGCGCCGCCGACCACCAGCGCGACGAACACCAGCGACAGCCCAAGCGCGAGGTTCGAGCCAAGGAGCGCAGCCTGCTTCGAGATCAACGCGACAGTCGTCAGAATGGCGATCGCCATGCCGACCATGCCGAACACGTTGCCCGTTCGCGCCGTCTTCGGATTAGACAGCCCCTTGAGCGCCTGAATGAAGCAGACGGAGGCGATCAGATAAAGGAGCGTAACGACGTTGAGGCTCATTTACGCACCCTCCTTCGAACCGCCAGGAGCCGCGATCTTCTTCGGCTCCTTCTTCTTGAACATCTCCAGCATTCGCCTCGTGACGAGGAACCCGCCGAACACGTTCACCGCCGCAAGCGCCACGGCAATCGTGCCGAAGAACTTGCCCGTGCCGCCGACTGTGAGGCCCGCCGCGAGCATCGCGCCGACAATCACAATGGCCGAAATCGCGTTGGTCACGGCCATCAGCGGCGTATGCAGCGCCGGCGTCACGTTCCAGACGACGTGGTAGCCGACGTAGATCGCCAGCACGAAAATGATCAGGTTGATCACGGTATGGTTGATGACTTCCATCACCAGTCTCCTATTTCTTACGCCTTGCGCGTGACTTCGCCGTCGCGCGCCACCAGCGTGGCCGCGACGATGTCGTCCGCGAGATCGATATTGAGCGTGCCTTCCTTCGTGACGATCAGCTTCATGAAGTCGAGCAGATTGCGTGCGTACAGTGCCGAGGCGTCCGACGCGACCATCGACGCGAGATTCGTGTACCCCGCGATCGTCACGCCATGTTTGACGACGACCTTGTCGGCCTCCGTCAGCGGACAGTTGCCGCCGCGCTGCCCTTCATACTCGGGGCCGCGTCCCGCTGCGAGGTCGACGAGCACCGTGCCCGGTTTCATCGCCTGCACGGTTTCGACGGAGATCAGGGTCGGCGCGGCACGGCCGGGAATCAGCGCGGTGGAGATCACGATGTCGGCCTGCTTCGCCCGTTCGTGAACCAGCGCGGACTGGCGCGCAAGCCACGATGGCGGCATCGGCCGCGCGTAACCGCCGACGCCTTCGGCCGCTTCGCGTTCCTCATCGGTTTCGTAAGGCACGTCGAGGAATTTGCCGCCAAGCGACTCGATCTGCTCCTTCACGGCAGGACGCACGTCCGACGCTTCAATCACGGCGCCAAGGCGCTTCGCAGTCGCGATCGCCTGCAAGCCGGCTACGCCCGCGCCAAGAATCAGCACGCGCGCCGCTTTCACGGTGCCCGCCGCCGTCATCAGCATCGGCATGAAGCGCGGGTAAAGATCGGCGGCGAGCAACACCGCTTTGTAGCCCGCAATGTTGGCTTGAGACGACAGTACGTCGAGGCTTTGCGCACGTGTCGTACGCGGCGCGGCTTCGAGCGCGAACGCAGTTATTCCTGCGGCTGCAAGCTTTGATGCGTTCTCGACATTAAACGGCTCCAGCATGCCGACCAGCACCGCGCCTCGTTTAAGAAGCGGGAGTTCTGAATCGGTGGGGCTTTGAACCTTGAGAACGATGTCTGCGCCGAATGCGACTGGCGCATCGACGAGTTCTGCGCCCGCAGCTGCGTACGCGTCGTCCAGATAGCTCGCGGCCGTTCCTGCGCCGCTCTGTACGGTAACCCTGTGGCCCTGCGACACGTACTTCTTGACCGTCTCGGGCGTCGCGGCGACGCGTGTTTCGTACGGCCGCGTCTCGGCTGGCACTCCGATGTGCATCGTGAATCCTCCTCGACCATCCTGTTATGAAAATCTGGAATCGCCGACGAAGGGCAACGCCGGCAATGCAAAAGGCAAGTGCAACGGCTACGCACGGCTGGGGCTTCAGCCACGATGTCCACTTTAACCGAAGTCCAGGGGCGGATCGAAATTGGTAACGATCCCGGTATTCAGGAACACGATCCTTGTGTCTTTCCGTGCCTTTTGCATCGTTATGTGCTAGGCGGAGAGCCGCCGATCTTCGCGGGCACCGGCAAGCCCGGGCCATAAACGGTAAAATGGCGTCCCATGAAACCGGAAACCTGGGCTCCGCATGTCACGGTCGCGGCCGTCGTCGAACGCGATGGGCGTTTCCTGCTGGTCGAAGAACATACGCCCGCCGGGCTGCGGCTGAACCAGCCCGCCGGACATCTGGAAGCGGGCGAGACGTTGACGCAAGCCGTCGTCCGCGAAACGCTCGAAGAGACGGCGCAGTCATTCGTTCCCGCGGCGCTGGTCGGTGTCTACATGACGCATTTCAGCCGGCCCGACACCGTCGACGGCCCGCAGGATGGCGTCACGTATCTGCGCTTCACGTATTGCGGCTCGACGCACGGCGAACCTCCCGAGGCCCGCGCGCTCGATCCCGATATCGTTCGCACCGTCTGGATGAGCGCCGACGAATTGCGCGCATGCCCCGAGCGGCATCGCACGCCGCTCGTGATGCAATGTATCGACGATTACCTCGCAGGCCGGCGTTTCCCGCTCGACTTCGTGCAAACGCATTCGGTCGGGCCCTCCCGATAGAACGCGTGCTTCGGCACACAAGAGCAGTCAGGCAGATTCACATGAGCAAACAGAAAGTGGTGGTAGGCATGTCGGGCGGCGTCGATTCGTCCGTGACGGCATGGCTGCTAAAGGAACAGGGTTACGACGTGGTCGGCCTGTTCATGAAGAACTGGGAAGACGACGACGACAGCGAATACTGTTCGACGCGTCAGGACTGGATCGACGTCGTGTCGGTCGCGGACCTGATCGGCATCGACGTCGAAGCGGTGAACTTCGCGGCCGAATACAAGGACCGCGTATTCGCCGAATTCCTGCGCGAGTATTCGGCCGGCCGCACGCCGAACCCGGACGTGCTGTGCAATGCCGAGATCAAGTTCAAGGCCTTCCTCGATCACGCGATGTCGCTCGGCGCGGAGACCATCGCGACGGGCCACTACGCGCGCGTGCGGGAGACCGACGGGCGTTTCGAGCTGCTCAAGGCGTTCGACCACACGAAGGACCAGTCGTACTTCCTGCATCGCCTGAATCAGGCGCAGCTGTCGAAGACGCTGTTCCCGCTCGGCGAAATCCCCAAAACCAAAGTGCGCGAAATCGCCGAACAGATCGGCCTGCCGAACGCGAAGAAGAAAGACTCGACGGGCATCTGCTTTATCGGCGAACGGCCCTTCCGCGACTTCCTGAACCGCTATCTGCCCACCAAACCCGGCCCGATGAAAACCACCGAGGGCAAGACGGTCGGCGAGCACATCGGTCTCGCGTTTTATACGTTCGGGCAGCGCAAGGGCATCGGCCTTGGCGGCAGCAAGGAAGGCAGTGGCGAGCCGTGGTTCGTCGCGGGCAAGGACATCGCGTCGAACACGCTGTATGTCGCGCAGGGCCACGATCACCCGTGGCTGCTGAGCCATACGCTGACGGCGGGCAATACGAGCTGGGTCGCGGGCCACGCGCCCGAGGAAGGCCACGCGTGCGCGGCGAAGACGCGTTATCGCCAGGCCGATGCGGCATGCACGTTCGGCGCTGCCGATGGCGCCGACCCGAACGCGCTCTTTTCCCTTCATTTCGCCGACGCTCAATGGGCTGTCACGCCGGGGCAATCGGCCGTGCTCTACGATGGCGACGTGTGCCTTGGCGGCGGCATCATCGAGCACGCGGCCACCGCGCAGCCGGTCGTCCGCCAGCCTCAGAAAGCGGCGCTGCTGACGGCACGCTGAGCCTTGCCAGGAAAGGCTCGCGGACACGTTCCGCAAGCCTTTCCCGCCGACATCGCTGCACCGATTCCCGCTTCGTTGTATCTTCCGGGCGACGGTTGTCCTGCCGCCCGCGTTTCAGCGCGCTGACGATTCGCTTCATGTTCCGTGGAACGCGCCGTTAACTGGGCAAGAACAACCCGCTGTACCGTTTCGCAGCGCGATCCATCCCCACGGACGTCCGCTGTTTTCACGAGAAGACGCCGACGCCCGCTGCGCCGGATGCTTCCGCTGCGATGAATTCACCGCAATGGAGTTGTCATGTTTTCTCGACGTTATCTGGCGATGTGGGGTGCCATCCTGCTGCTCGCGGCCTGCGCTGCGCTCGCGGCAACCGGTCACATCGCATGGCTGTGGGTCATCGTGCCCGTGCTGCTGGTCGTGCTCGGCGCTTACGATCTGACGCAGGAGCGCCACGCGATCCTGCGCAACTATCCGCTGTGGGGCCACTTCCGTTTCCTGTTCGAGTTCATCCGGCCGGAGATCCGCCAGTATTTCGTCGAAGACGACACGGAAGAAAAGCCCTTCTCGCGCGCGCAGCGCAGCATCGTTTATCAGCGCGCGAAGAACGAAGTGGACAGCCGGCCCTACGGCACCGAAATCGACGTGAAGGCGACGGGCCATGAATTCATCAGCCATTCGCTCGTGCCGACCAGGCTCGACGGCCACGACTTTCGCGTCGTCGTCGGGGCGAACCGCGCGCAGCCGTATTCGATGTCGATCTTCAACATCTCCGCGATGAGCTTCGGCTCGCTGTCCGCGAACGCGATTCTGGCGCTGAACCTCGGCGCGAAGAAAGGCAACTTCGCGCACGACACGGGCGAAGGCTCGATGTCGAAGTATCACCGCGAGCATGGCGGCGACATCATCTGGGAAATAGCGTCGGGCTACTTCGGCTGCCGCAACGACGACGGCACGTTCAACGCCGACAAGTTTGCGAAGCAGGCGAGCGAGCCGCAAGTGAAGATGATCGAGGTGAAGCTGTCGCAAGGCGCGAAGCCAGGTCACGGCGGCGTGCTGCCCGCCGCGAAGATCACACCGGAAATTTCCGAAACGCGCGGCGTGCCGATGGGCCGCGACTGCATCTCGCCCGCCACGCATTCGGAATTCTCGACACCGCGTGAGCTGCTCGAATTCGTCGAGCGTCTGCGCAACCTGTCGGGCGGCAAGCCGACGGGCTTCAAGCTGTGCATCGGGCATCCGTGGGAGTTCTTCGGTATCGCCAAGGCGATGCTGGAAACGGGCATTTTGCCGGACTTTATCGTCGTGGACGGCGCGGAAGGCGGCACGGGCGCGGCGCCGCTCGAATTCACCGATCACATCGGCGTGCCGCTGCAAGAAGGGCTGCTGCTCGTGCACAACACGCTGGTCGGTATCGGGCTGCGCGACAAGATCCGCATTGGTGCGAGCGGCAAGATGATCACGGCTTTCGATATCGCGAAGACGCTGGCGATCGGCGCCGACTGGGTGAACGCGGCGCGCGGCTTCATGTTCGCGGTGGGGTGTATTCAGGCGCAGACGTGTCATACGGGCCGCTGCCCGACGGGTGTCGCGACGCAGGACCCGGTGCGCCAGCGCGCGCTGATCGTCACCGACAAATCGGACCGTGTGTTCAACTTCCATCACAACACGTTGCATGCGCTGCAGGAGATCATCCAGGCCGCGGGTTTGCGCCATCCGGCGGATCTGCGGGCGCATCATATCGTGCGGCGGGTGTCGTCGTATGAAGTGCGGCTGATGTCGGATTTGCTGAAGTATCTTGAACCGGGTGATCTGCTCGTTGGGCAGTATCGGTATACGTTGTATGAGAAATGGTGGCCCGTGGCGCGGAGTGATTCGTTTGCGCCGGAACTCGAGGTGGGTGTTGTGTGACGCTGGGGGTTTTGGCGGGCATCCGTGATGCGGTTCTGGTTTGCTAGTGTTGCTTGCCCCTGAGCGGGGCTTGCTTTTGGTCGTGTGCGATGCTGGGTTGTTTGCCCTGTGTTTTTGCTGGCATCCGCGAATTGTTAGCGCGCTTCGCGCGTCGCCGTTTGGTGTTTTGGTCTTTGCGCTGGCATCCGCGGTTTGCCTTTGCTTTCGCTGGCATCCGCCGTTTGCCTTTTCGCTGGCATCCGCGAATTGTTAGCGTGCTTCAAGCGTCGCCCCTGTGCGGGG
>NZ_JAGUUD010000020.1:0-90324 GCF_020177535.1 Paraburkholderia sp. XV
CCGCCCCGCACAGGGGCGACGCCTGAAGCACGCTAACGAATCGCGGATGCCAGCGAAGAAAAAACCAAAACCCCGAACAGCGACGCTTGAAGTGAGCTAACGCACCGCGGATGCCAGCGAAAAAACCAAAACCATCACCTTTCCCAAGGCGCCGCCCTGCCATCACGATGACAGCCATACCGCGCCAGCGCCTCCTCAACCACACCGCGCGCAACCGCGCCCTCCTCGACAAGTGCCTTCAACGCCGCAATCACAATCGACGCACGATCCACCTCGAAGAAAGCCCGCAGCGCCGCACGCGTATCGCTGCGCCCAAACCCATCCGTCCCCAGCGTCACATAACGACGCGACACAAAAGCGCGAATCAGCTCGGGCACGGCCCGCACGTAATCGGTTGCGGCAATCACCGGACCGCGCGATGCGGCCAGCGCAGACGTCACATACGGCGTCGCCGTTCCGTGATCGCCGAACAGACGCTCGGCCCGCTCCGACGCGACGCCATTGCGATGCAACTCGGTGAAACTCGTCACGCTCCACACGGCAGCGTCGATATTCCAGTCGTCCTTCAACATGCGCGCAGCCGCCTGCACTTCGCCGAGTATCGCGCCCGAGCCCAGCAACTGGACCTGCGCGGTCTCCAGCGAAGCAACATCAAGCGCATACATGCCCTTCAAAACACCTTCGCGCACGCGATCAACAGAATCCGCAGGCAATGAAGGCTGCGCGTAGTTCTCGTTCGTGACCGTCAGGTAATAGAACACGTCGCGCTGCCGCCCGATCATCTCCTGCATGCCTTCGTCGACGATCATCGCCACTTCATACGCAAACGCTGGGTCGTACGCCCGGCAGTTCGGCACCGTCGATGCCGCAAGATGGCTCGTGCCGTCCTGATGCTGCAAGCCTTCGCCGCCAAGCGTCGTCTTGCCCGCCGTCGCGCCGATCAGGAAACCCCGCGCGCGCTGATCGGCGGCCGCCCAGATCAGATCGCCGATGCGCTGAAAGCCGAACATCGAGTAGTAGATATAGAACGGCAGCATCGGCAGATCGTGCACGCTGTACGATGTCGCCGCCGCGATCCACGACGACACCGCGCCCGCCTCCGAAATCCCCTCTTCGAGAATCTGCCCGCCCGTGTCCTCGCGGTAGTAGAGCATCGAGCCCATGTCCTCCGGCTCGTACAACTGGCCGAGCGGCGAATAGATGCCGACCTGGCGGAACAGGTTCGCCATGCCGAAGGTGCGCGCCTCGTCGGCGACCACGGGCACGACGCGGGGCCCGAGCGACGCATCCTTCAACAGACTGCCGAGCATCCGCACGATCGCCATCGTCGTCGACATCTCCTTGCCGTTCGCGTCCAGCGCGAATTGCCCCCAGGAAAACAGCGCAGGCACGGTCGGTGTCTGCGATGCCGCTTTCCGCCTTCTGGGCAGATAGCCTCCCAAGGCAGCCCGGCGTGCATGCAGGTACTGCATTTCCGGGCTGTTTTCCGCTGGCTTGTAGAACTTGAGCTGCTCGACGTCGCTATCGGACAACGGCAGACGAAAGCGGTCGCGGAACGCCTTCAACTGTTCGACGTCGAGCTTCTTCTGCTGGTGCGTCGTCATGCGCCCCTGGCCGATCGCGCCCATGCCGAAGCCCTTCATCGTCTTCGCGAGTATCACGGTGGGCTGACCGCTGTGCTTCAACGCGCGGTCATACGCAGCGTGCAGCTTGCGCACGTCGTGGCCGCCGCGCCGCAAGCGGTCGATATCGTCGTTGCTCAGATGCGCGGCGAGCGCGGCCAGCTCCGGGTTCTGCCCGAAGAAGCGCTCGCGGTTGTAGGCGCCGTCGTTGGCCGAGAAGGTCTGGAACTGGCCGTCCACCGTGTGCGCGAACGCGCGCAACAAGGCGCCCGTGCGGTCGCGCGCAAACAGGCCATCCCAGTCCGAGCCCCATACCACCTTGATGACGTTCCAACCCGCACCCGTGAACTGCGCTTCGAGTTCGTCGATGATGCGGCCGTTGCTGCGCACCGGACCGTCGAGCCGCTGCAGATTGCAGTTGATCACGAACACGAGGTTGTCGAGCCCTTCGCGCGCCGCCAGCGACAAGGCGCCGATCGATTCCGGCTCGTCCATCTCGCCGTCGCCGAAGAAGCCCCACACCTTGCGGCCTTCCGTCTTCTGCAGGCCGCGGTTTTGCAGGTAGCGCATGAAGCGCGCCTGGTAAATCGAGTTGATGGGACCGATGCCCATCGAGCCCGTCGGGAACTGCCAGAAGTCCGGCATCAGCCACGGATGCGGATACGAACACAGCCCCGGCCCCGCGATCTCGCGGCGGTAGTGTTCGAGATGCGTCTCGTCGAGAAAGCCTTCGAGAAAGGCACGCGCATACACACCCGGCGACGAATGCGGCTGGAAATAGACGAGATCGCCGCCATGCCCGCCCGGGCTTTGACTCGCGGCGCGGAAGAAATGATTGAAGCCCACTTCGAACAGATCGGCCGCCGACGCGTAGCTCGCGATATGCCCGCCCAGTTCGCCATACGCGCGATTGGCCCGCACCACCATCGCGAGCGCGTTCCAGCGCAACGCAGCGGCGAGCTTTTCCTCGGTGTCGAGATCGCCCGGATATGGCGGCTGCTGATCGACGGAAATCGTGTTCGCGTACGGCGTGACGTTCGCGCGCGCCGTCGCGACGCCATTGCCCAGCGCATGCGCGGCCAGCCGGTCGAACAGATATTGCGCGCGTTCGAGGCCGACGTGCTGGACGACGCCATCGAGCGCAGCCAGCCATTCGGCCGTCTCCTGCGGATCGCTGTCGATGCGAGCTTGAGTGAGGGCAAGAACGGGGCGGGCACCGCTCGATAAGTCCGTCATGGCACAACTCCGGCTGAAAACGTGGCGTGAAAACGACTCGGAAACGTGTAATCAGCTTACCCATGTATCCGCAAAATGTGCGTCTCTTTTGCTTGCGCCAGCGCTTTCAGATAGTGTATTTATTCCGGTAAATCGGCCTTACGTGGAATGTTTACACCATGAGCTCAGAAGCAAGACCGGCCGCGCGGCGGCTGGACCGCATCGACATCGCGATCCTGCAGCAGTTGCAGCAGAACGCCCGCATTACCAACGCGGAGCTGGCGCGCGCCGTCAATCTGTCGCCGACGCCCTGCTTCAACCGCGTGCGCGCGCTCGAAAAGCTCGGGCTGTTCCGTCAACAGGTGACGCTGCTCGACGCCGGGGCGCTCGGGCTGCGCATCAACGTGTTCATTCAGGTGAGCCTCGAAAAGCAGGTCGAAGATGCCCTGCGCCGCTTCGAACAGGAAGTCGGCGAACGCCCCGAGGTGATGGAGTGCTATCTGATGACGGGCGACGCCGACTATCTGCTGCGCGTCGTCGTGCCCGACATGCAGAGCCTGGAACGGTTCATCGTGCAGTGGCTGACCAAGATTCCCGGCGTGTCGAACATCCGTTCGAGCTTCGCGCTCAAGCAGGTGCGCTACAAGACGGCGTTGCCGCTGCCTGTCGCAGGCCTGACGCTGCCCACGGAAGATGACACGCCGCGCGAGTGGGCGTGATCTCGACCACCCGCGCGCCGCATTGACTAGCGTGGCGGCGTCACGCGCTCGCGCAGTTCGCGCCGGATGACCTTGCCTGTCGCCGTCATCGGCAACGCGTCGACGAAATGGATCGCGCGCGGATACTCGTGCGCGGCGAGATGCGTTTTCACGTGCAGCTGCAGCGTCTGCACGAGTGCGTCGCTCGCCTGATAGCCGGGGTTCAGCACCACGAACGCGGTGACGATCTCCGTGCGCTGCGCGTCGGGCGCGCCGACCACGGCCGCCATGCGCACGGCCGGATGACGCAGCAGACAGTCTTCGATCGGCGCGGGTCCGATCCGGTAACCGGCGCTCGTGATCACGTCGTCATCGCGGCCAACGAAGCGGATGAAGCCGTCCGCATCCATCAGTCCCATGTCGCCCGTCAGCAGCCAGTCGCCGCGAAACTTGTCGCGCGTGGCGGACTCGTTGCGCCAGTAGCCGAGGAACATCACCGGGTCCGGCGCATGAATCGCGATGTTGCCGGGCTCGCCCCGCGGCACGGTGTGCCCGGCGTCGTCGACGATGGCTACACGATGGCCCGGCACCACCTTGCCGATCGACCCGAAACACGGGTCGAACAGAGTCGCGCATGATGACACGACCACATTGCATTCGGTCTGCCCGTAGAACTCGTTGATCGTCACGCCGAGCGCGCGCCGTCCCCATTCGATCAGCTCCGCGCCGAGCGATTCGCCGCCGCTCGCCACCGCGCGCAGCGAGAGTTTCCAACGCTCGGGATATTCGACGGCGCGCATCATCTTGAGCGCCGTCGGCGGCAGGAACGCATGCGTGACGGCATGACGCTGCATCAGATCGAACGCGGCCTCGCCGTCGAACTTCTCGAAGCGCCGCGCCAGCACGGCCACGCCGTGATGCCACGACGGCAGCAGCACATCGAACAGCCCGCCGATCCACGCCCAGTCGGCGGGCGTCCACATCAGGCGCGCGTCGTTCGGGAAAAACGCTTGCGGCATCTCCACGCCGGGCAGATGGCCGAGCAGCACGCGATGTGCGTGCAACGCGCCCTTCGGCTTGCCCGTCGTGCCGGACGTGTAGATGATGACGGCGGGGTCGTCGGCGGCCGTCGGTTCCGCGTCGAAAGCAGCGGGCGATTCGTCGAGCGCCGACCAGAACGATTCGACCTGCAAAGCGGTATCCGCGTGGTCGGTGTCGACGCAGAAGATCGAACGCAATTCGGGCAGGCTCGCACGCACCGAGGCGATTTTCTGCGCACCGCCCAGGTCCGTCACGAGCGCGACGGCGCCGCTATCGGACAGACGGTATTGCAGCGCGTCGGGACCGAACAGCGCGAAGAGCGGCACCGCGATCGCACCGCACTTGTAGACGGCGAGATGCGCAAGCGCCGTCTCCACCGATTGCGCGAGAAAGATGCCGACACGGTCGCCCTTCTTCACGCCGCTGCGGCGCAGAGCATTGGCGAAGCGGTCGGACAGCGACGTGAGCTGGTCGAAGCTGTAGCGCGTTGCTTGCCCGTCGCGCGTCTCGCAGATCAACGCAAGACGGCCGCTGCCGTCGGCCCATTTGTCGCATGCATCGATGCCGATGTTGTACTGCGGCGGAATGCGCCATTCGAACGCGGCGACGAGGCCGTCGTAGGTGTCAGCGGCGGGAAGCATCCGGTGTCTCCTGAGTAGTGGGCATGCGCCGGTACGCGCCCGCCCATGCTACTCCGCAAGCCAGGCCTGCGGCGCGTACGCGCCTCACTCGACGCGCTTCGACGGCTCGTCTTGTGCAGGCACGTCGTGCGTGTAAGGCGGCACGAGCGGCTTGATCATCCGCACGCCGCCGAGGATGGCGAGCGCGATCACCGTGCTGAGAATGGCGGTCGCTTCGCGCCCGAGCCCCGCTGCGACGCCGACGCCCGCCGCGAGCCAGAGACTCGCGGCTGTCGTCAGTCCGCGCACTTCCCGCTGCGCACTGAGCTTGATGATGGCGCCCGCGCCGAGAAAGCCGATGCCCGATACCAGGCCCTGCAACACGCGGCTCATGTTGTCCTGCGAAAACCCCGCCTGCAACGGCACGAGCACGAACAGCGCCGAACCCGTGGCGACCAGCATGTGCGTGCGCAGGCCCGCGTCGCGCCCCGCCATTTCGCGCTCGAAGCCCAGCGCGCCACCCAGCAGCAGCGCGAGTCCAAGCCGCATCACCACCTGCGTGATCGCCTTGACGTCGTTCAGATCCGAGAACTCCCGGGCCATCGTCAACCAGACTTCATGCCACCATCCGCCCATGACCTCCTCCTCTCGGCACGACAACGCTCGTGCTATGCCCTCGCGGGAAAGCATAATGTAATGTCGTCGAGTGTCGCCGGATAGCGGGACGGGCACACTGAACCCCACTACAGTTTTTTTCAGTTGCCTGTTGCGGTCCTCGCCCGCGACAATGCGCCAACCGTGGGAGGACTATGAAGAAGTGCATTCTGCTCGCCGGAATTGGCGTGCTTGCCGCGTGTACCGCGGTATCGGGCGTGGACAGAAAGCAGAACGGCTATCTCTCGGTCACGAGTCGCGGGCGCATCAGCCTGATTTCGTGGAATAGCGTCCGCAACGCGGGGATCAAGCATGCAAAGGCGTATTGCCGCGAACAGAACAAGGAATTGCACACCGTCGAGATCCACACGAACGGCGTGCGCAGCGCAGGCACTCAGAGTGTCGAAGTGGTGTTCGAGTGCATCTGATGAAATGATGCAGGGCTCGCCTGATGGTGCGATGCACGGCAACGCTCAGTGCGTGCCGGCTTCGTCCGCGACCGTGTCGCCGAAACGGCTCGCGACGAACGCGCGCATCGCGGCGATCAACGCCGATTGGCCGACCTGCTCGATGGTGCTCGCACCCGCGGGAACCGACCCTGTCCATGACGCGCGATCGCCCGCCGCGGCCGGCACGAGATGGATTCTCGCCCGTTCGATGATCGGGCCGCATTGCGCCCAGTCCGTGGACGGCGCGAACGCGGCTTCGAGCGCGCCGGCGGGATCGCCGTCGCAGGCGGGCTCCTCGATCCAGCAGAAGCCGTCGTCGACGCGCGGCTTCGGCAGATTGTCCGCCCGGGCGACCCAGTAATCGAGTAACGCGCCTTCCAGCTCTGAAACTCTCATCTCTGCTCCTCGTGGAGATCGTATGTGCTGATCGCAGCATCGATTGTGCATCAAGTTCGTGTTGCGCTTTGTGACGCCGCAAGACCGGCTCGCGGCGCCTGACGTCCAACTCAATTGCGAGGCACCATGACGTTCGACTATCGACAGGCAAGTCCGTGCGCAAAACCATCGCCCAGGCGCTCGCACGCGCTGGCAGCCGTGCTGCTCGGCATTGCCGCGCTGCAGGCCGATGCGGCCGCTGGCCGGACGCGCGCGGCGGCCACGGCGGACCGGCCGGTCATCATCGACGCGCAAGGCGATTCGACGATGTTCGGCTATCAGACGTCGGACGGTTTCAACAAGTCGTGGCAAACGCCGGACAACCCGCCCGCCCTGCTTCAGGCCGCGTTGCAGGCCCGCTTCGGCCCGCGTGTGATCGTGCAGAACAACGGCGTGCCGGGCGCGACGCTCGTCGATCGCGAGAAAGGCATCAACGGCTATAGCCAGCCGTACGCGCAATGGGCCGCGACGTCGCCGGCACATATCGTGATCGTCAACTTCGCGCTCAACGACGCCGACAATCACGTCAAGGAGCCGCCTTCCGCGTTTCGAGCTCATCTGATGCGCTTCATCGAAGAGTCGCAAGGCGCGGGGCGAATCGTCGTGCTCGAAGAGCCGAACCCGGTCGACTATTCCGTGAACAAAAGGATCGTGCCGCGCTATGTCGCTGTCGTCGATGAAATGGCGAAGCATTACCGGCTCGCGTTGATCCGTCAGTATGCGTATATCGGCGCGATGCACGACTGGCGTTCGCTGCTGATCGACGGTGTGCATCCAACGGATGCGCTCTATCGGCTCAAGGCCGAACGGCAGCGCGCAGTCGTCGCGCCGATCGTCGCGAAGCTGGTGGAGTGATCCGCCGACGCTTCACTCGCCTACCGAAAACGTCTGCTGCGAGGCGACCAGCTTGGGCGGCGGCTCGCATTTGCAGATGCAAAGGTCGTCGCTCAACGCGGCATGACGGCCATCGGGCGCCGTCATCACTTCGCGCGGGCCGTCGCATCTGATTTTGCCCGTGGTGTTGCACGCGGGGCAGATCACGTTGTCGCCTTCATGCGCGACGTCGCGGCCTTCGAGTTGGATCGTCGACGACACGGCTTGCACAGTGCCGCTCACCGTCGTCTTGTCGCCGTTCAGGATCAGATAGCGTTTCATGATTGAGCGTCTGTTAGAAGCTGCGTGTCTCGAGCGTGAAAGCAGATAACGCGAACGGCGCGCCCGATTTGAAATGAATGTGCGGATTCTACAAAAAAGCCAATGAATTCACCATCGAATGGATTTAAAGCATACGGCAGGACGCTATATGCATTAAGCATTCGGCATCGTCTTGCTCTTCAATACGACCACAATAGAAAACTAAAAAGCCGTCGAATCGTGTTGAATCCGACGGCTTGCTAAACGCGAAACACGGGATCATTTCCAGTACGCGAACACCCCCAACGCCGCCATCACCGTCAACGCGCCGCCAATGCGCGTCGCAATCTGCGCAAACGGCATCAGTTCCATCCGGTTGGCTGCCGTGAGAATCGCCACGTCCCCCGTTCCGCCGAGACCGCTATGCGTTGCATTGACGATAGCGGCTTCGACGGGATACATGCCGACCAGTCTGCCGACGAAGAAGCCCGTCACAGTCAGCGTGAGCACCGTCGAAACCGCGGTGACGATAGTGACCCAATGAAACGCTGTCACGATCTCGCCCCACGGCGTCATCGCGACGCTGATCGCGAACATCAGCGGATACGTCACGGCCGTCGAGAAAAAGCCGTACATGAAGCGCGCGCCGCCTCGCACGCGCGGCGACACGAGCTGAAACAGCTGCGCCGCGACGACCAGCACCAGCATCACGACGGGCGCGGGCCAGCCGAACAGTTGATGACTGAGCACGCCAAGCAGATAGAACGCAATGGCCGTCGAACCCGCCGCCGCGACGGAGCCGACGTCGAATTCGAACGATGCGGGGCGTTGCGCGATGTCGTCATCGCTGTCACCTGCCCTCGTCAACCGTCCGTTGCCCGTCCATTCGGGCCGGCGCGTGCCGAGGTAGCTGAGCAGGCCGGCGCAACAGATCGCCGCGATATTGCCGAGCATCACCGCCGACAGCACCTGCGCGAACAGCGGCCCCTGCTCGACGCCCATAATCTGCGCGTAGCCGGCCGACAACGGCAGCGCGCCCTCGCCGACGCCGCCCGCCATGATCGGCACGACGACCATGAACAACGCATGGCGCGCATCGAGCCCGAGCGCGGTCCCCACAGCGGTGCCGACCAGCGCCGCAGCAAGCGAGCCCGCCGCAACGGGAACGAAGATGCGCACGAAGCCTTTGATCAGCATCTGACGGTCCATGCTGAGCACACTGCCGACGATGATCGCCGCGATGAACAGATACAGAAAATTCGAAGTCTTCGTGAAGGTCGTCACCGCCTTGACGACGGGCTCGGGCATCAGCTTGTAGTACACCAGCATCGACGGAATGAAGGCCGCAAAAATCGACGTCGCGCCGATGTGGCGAATCCACGGAATGCGCTTCGCCAGTTCGGCGCACGTGAAGCCGCCCACCGCGACGAGCGCGATGCCCGTCGGCAGATCCGCTGCGAGCTTGCCTTTCGCCGCCATCGCGCCGAGCACGCCCAGCATCAGCACGTAGACGGGCAACGGCAACGAACCGATGCGCAGGTCGAACACCCGCCACCACCATTCGACGACGGCATGCGGCGCTTGCGTCCTGCCGCTCGAAGAAGCGCTCAACGCGGCTTGCGTCGATGATTTCACTGGATGGTCTCCGTTCATTGTTTCGGTGTGCGCCCCGCTCATACGAGCAGCAGCAATGCCGCGCCGTACACGAGCGCGCCGACGATAAACGTCATCACGGTAAAGCCGAGCACGCGCTGCACGCCGATACCCGCCATCGCGACGACGGGCGCGGCCCAGAACGGCTGCATCATGTTCGACACCTGCTCGCCCATCGCGACGGCCATCGTCGTCGCGGGGACGGACGCATGCAGCGCGACGGCAGCGGGCACGACGAACGGCCCTTGCACTGCCCAGTGGCCGCCGCCGCTCGGAATGAAGAACGTGACGATCAGCGAGCAGACGTAGCTCCAGAACGGCAGCGTATGCGCGTTGGAGATCGCGATGAAGAAATGGGAGATGACGTTCGGCAATCCGGTCGCATCCATCATGCCCATGATCCCGCCGTACAGCGGGTATTGCAGCATCATCGAACCTGTCTGCCGGGCAGCGTTCTTGACGGCATCGGCGTACGCCAGCGGATAGCCGTGCAGGATCACGCCCGCTATGAACATCACGAAAATCACCGCGTTGACGCCGGAAAAAGCGATGTGCTCCGACTGCGCGAGCACCAGCAGCGCAATGCCCGTCGCGCCGATGAATGCCGAGCCGAGCCACGAGTATTCGATCCAGCGCGCAAAGCTTAGCTTGCCCGTGGGCTTTTCGCGCGGCGCCGCATCGGGATGCTTCTGCGTATCGAGCAGCACGGCGTCTTCGTCGCGCGGCTTGAGCCATGCGAGAACGAACGGCATGGCCAGCAGCATCGCGATGGTCGGCACCAGATTGAAACCCGTGAACACCGTCGCGCTGAACGGCAGCACCTCGCCTGTGATCTTCTGCACGACGTTCATCGCGCTGCCCGGCGTCGACTGCGCAAGCGCGATTGAACTGGAAATGCCGCTTGCCCACACGACCCATCCCGAGAAACCCGCCGCGACGATCCACGCGAAGTCGACGCGCATGCGCTTTGCCACTTCACGTGCCAGCAACGCGCTGACGACCAGCCCCAAACCCCAGTTGCAGAACGACGCAACGGCCACGAGCACGAAGGTGAGCGTCGCCGCCTGCACGGGCGTGCGGGCAACGGAAACGAGTGACTTGAACACGCGTTGCACGATGGGCGCGTGAGCGAATGCGTGCCCCGTCACGAGCACCAGCGTGATCTGAAACGCGAACGTGAGAATGTCGAAGAAGCCCTTGTACCAGCCGCCGACCAGCTTGCCCAGCGACGCATGCGGCGCGAACATCGCCGACAGCACCGCGACGATCGCCGTGATCAGGATCGCGAGCACGAACGGATCCGGAATGGTGCGCTCGAACAGGCCGATCGTCGCCTCGGTGAAGCGGGTCTTGCGCACTGATGTTGGCGCAACGGTGGATTTCATCACGTGTCTCCGGTTTGGAATGTGCCCGCGCGTCGTTGGATCGGGTGTAGCCGGCGGGTCGTCTTTTCAGGGCTATTTTTCAGGGCGATTCAATGCACGGCGCCCGGTTGCCGAATCCGTACAGCGTTGCAGCGTTGTCGACGAGGATGCGATTGCGCGTGGCCGCGTCGTTCGCCCATTCGCCGAGCAGATCGAGCAGCAAGGGATCGTCGGGCTTGTGCGCCTCCGTCACGTGCGGCCAGTCGCTGCCCCACACCAGCCTGTGCGGCACGGCCGAGATCCATGCGCGCGCGGTCGGCGCTGCATCGGCGTAGCGGCGGTCGAGTCCTTCGATCGAATCGAGGTACGGACCCGACAGCTTGATCCACGCGCGCCCGGCGTCGGCGAGACGGCGCACGACAGGAAACGCCGCGTGCGCCGCGCCATCGGGCAACGGAAGACGCGCGCAATGATCGAACACGATCGCCGACGGAAGGCGCGCGAGCAGCGCTTCGTGCCCGACGATTTGCGCGGCCGTCCAATGCAGCTGCACATGCCAGCCGAGCTCCGCCACGCGCGCTGCCAGCGGCTCGACCATGTCGAAGCCGACCACGGCGTTTGCCGGCGTGTAGAGCGTGAAACGGATGCCGCGAATCCCGCCCGCGTGCAGCGCTTCAAGCTCGGCGTCCGTCACGTCGGGGCGCACGACGGCGACGCCGCGCGCATTCGCAACGCCGAACTGGCGAATCGCATCGAGCGTCACCGCGTTGTCGGTGCCGTAGATGCGCGGCGTCACGACTACCACGCGCTGCGTGCCGATCCGCGCCTGCACTTGCCGATACGCGGCGACATCCGCCGCGTCGACAAAACCTGCCGCGTCGCGCTGCGCGAGGAACGCGCGGCTGTAGATGTGAATGTGCGAATCGCAAGCGCCCGCTGGCATATGCCGAAGTGCGTCCATGCGTGTCTCCTCCGTTTTGTTGCTGCGCGCTACAGCACTGCGCGCTTCTCGCGCAGACTTTCGATCTGCGCTTCGGAGCATCCCGCGTCGCGCAGCACTGCGTCCGAATGCTCGCCGAACGCGGGAGCCGCGAACGGCTCGGGCAACGGCGTCGCGCCGAAGCGGATCGGATGCTTGAAGCCGCGATACCGGCCCACACCTGGGTACTCGAAGTCGCTCACCATGTCTTCGGCGAGCACCTGGGGATGGTCGAACATGTCTTCGATGCCGCGAGCCGCGGCGCACGGCACGGCGTCGCCGAAATGCACTTCCCATTCGAGCGCCGTGCGAATCTGCAAAGCCGCGCGAAGCTTCGGGACGATTTCGCCGCAATGCAATGCACGCTTGCGCACCGTGTCGTAGCGCTCATTCTGCGCAAGATCCTTGAGACCCGTTTTCTCGCACAACGCCTGCCAGAAGTGCGGCGTGTTTGCCGACAGATACAGATAACCCTGGCGCGTCGGATGGATGCCCGTGATGCCGCCCGAGCGCATATCGCGGCCTACTTCTTTCGGTTCGTCGTCGGCCCAGATCATGCGGGCCGATTGCATCGCCAGTGCGCTGCGCAGCAACGACACGCCCACGTACTGGCCCGCGCCGCTGCGCTCGCGATCGAACAGCGCGGACGACACGCCCGCCGCGACCAGCGCCGCCGCATAGTAGTCGACCACCGAGCCATAGACGATTTCGGGCGGCCCGCCGTGGCGGCCTTGCAGCGCGCAGATGCCTGTCATCGTTTGCAGGACCTGGTCGTAGCCCGCCTTGTCGCGGTTCGGGCCCGTTTCGCCATACCCTGTCACCGCGCAATAGATCAGCCGGGCATTGACCTCGCGCAACTGCTCGTAACCGATCCCGAGACGCTCCGGCACGCCGGGCCGGAAGTTGTGCACGAGGACATCGGCCGTCTTCACGAGGCGCATCATCACGTCGAGCGCTTCGGGCTGTTTCAGGTCCAGCACCAGACCGCGCTTGCCGCGATTCACGCCGAGAAAGGCGCGGCTTTCGGCTTCGAGCGTCGACGGATACTTGCGCAGGTTGTCGCCCGCGGGAGGCTCGATCTTGATGACCTCGGCGCCCTGATCGGCGAGCAGCGTGCAACCGTACGGTCCCGCGATATAGGCGCTCAGGTCGAGCACGCGCAAGCCGGCAAGCGGTCCCGGCTGTCGTGCGTCGACGGATTGCGATGGTTGTTGCATGTGTTTCTCCGACTCGATTCGATGTGTGTGCAACGAGCGTGCGTTGCTTTACAAAGCTGTGCTGGCGGCGACGGCGCGCTGCTCGCCCGTCAGCAGTTCGAGACGCGCGGCGTGCTGCACGAGCGCGCGCGCCCGCTCGAAGAACGGCGGATCGATCATCCTGCCGTCGACGACGTACGCGCCCATGCCTTTGCTCTGCGCATCGCGTGCGGCTTCGACGACGCGCACCGCATGCGCGATCTCGGCGTCGGACGGACGGAACACGTCGTTGGCCAGCGCGATCTGGCTTGGGTGGATGCAGCTTTTGCCGAGAAAGCCCATCGCGTGCGCAAGTTGCGCTTCGGCACGGAAGCCCGCTTCGTCCTTAATGTTGGCGAACGCCGAGTCGTACGCGAAGACGTTCGCCTCCCCTGCTGCGATGCGCAGCGTGAACATCGCCTGCTGGATCGCCGCCTGCTCGCGACGCGCGATGCCAAGCGGCTCGAACAGATCGCCCAGCCCGAGCTGCAAGCCGGCAACACGGGGATGCGCGGTGGCCAGTTCCGCAGCGCGGCGCAACGCTTTCGGCGATTCGATGTTGAGCAGCAGGCGCACGGGCACGCTCACGCCATTGGCCCGTTCGGCCTGGTCGAGCGCGGCGGCAGCGGCGCGCACGTCGGCCGCGCTTTCGGGTTTCGGGAGATTCAGGTAGTCGAGGCCGGGCTGCACGACGGCATCGAGATCGGCGGCGAAGAACGGCGTGTCGAGCGCGTTGACGCGCACGATCAACACCTTGCGATGCTCGCGCACCGCGCTCTCGCGCAACAGCTCGCGCAGCGCGAGACGCGCTTGCGGCTTGCGCTCTGGTGCGACGGCATCTTCGAGATCGAATGAGAGGGCATCGGCGGCGCTCGCGAGCGCCTTGGCGAACAACTCCGGGCGCGATGCCGGCACGAACAGCTTGCTTCTCATGTCTGCGTTCCAGTTACTTGGTAGCTGGCAATCAGTCTACGGAGAGACAGGTTTTAGATAAACTATCCGCATCTATCTTCAAACCATAGAATATCTATCGTCATGGACATCCACTTTCTCGGCAATCTGCTGCTGGTCGTCGATACGGGCTCGATGGCCGAGGCGGCACGGCGGGTCGGCGTGACGCCTGCGGCGATCGCGCAGCAGGTGCAGGCACTCGAGCGGGAACTCGGCGTGCGCCTGCTCGTGCGCGCGGGACGCACGGTGATTCCGACGGAGGCGGGTCATCGCGTGATCGCGCGTGCGAGGAATCTGGTGCGCGAGTTTGCGGATCTGAAGGCGTTCGCGCTCGAAGAGGAAGCTGCGGGCGAATTGCGCATCGGCACGATCACGACGGCGCTGCTGTCGCTGCTGCCGGACGTGCTGGCGGCGTTTGCGCGTGACTTCCCGCAGGCCAATGTGCTGATACGCGCGGGGACGTCGATGGAACTGTACGAGACCTTGCAACGCGGCGATCTCGATGTTGCCGTCTGTCTGCATCCCGCGTTTGCCTTGCCCAAGGCGTATGACTGGCATTTGTTGAGGGAAGAACCGATTGTCGTGCTCGCGCCGTCGCGGCTAAAGAATGAGGACCCGCATGAACTGCTGCGGCGCGAGCCGTTCATTCGCTATGACCGCTCGCTCGGCGGCGGCAAGCAGGCGGATCAATATCTGCGCTCGGCGCGTATCGTTCCGCGTGAGCTTTTTGAACTGAATTCGCTGATGGCGATTGCGATGATGGTCGATCGGGGACTGGGCGTGTCGCTGGTGCCCGATATCGTGTCGCCGCTGACGGAAACGCTAAACGTCGCGCGGCTGGCGTTGCCGACGCCGACGGAGCCGAGGCGGTTCGGTGTGCTGTGGCAGAAGACGTCGCCGCGTGGGCGGTTGATCAGGGGATTTTTGCAGTGCGCGGATGGGGTGCTGGGGGATGGTGGTGGGGATGCGGGTGGCGGCGGGAAGAAAACGCGGCGCCGTTCGGCGAGTTGAAGCGCTTGCCGTTGCGAACGTGCTGTTTGCGCCTGTAGCCGTCTCGACAGGAGCATAACGGCCCACCGACAGGCGCCAGAAAACAGATAGCCCCGTCAAATCGATGATTTGACGGGGCTATTTGTTGGCAATCTTTTGGCGGAGAGACGGTCCGTCAATACGACATGCGGCAGAATTCGTCGAAATTCGCCAGACCCCTTACCCGCATTGGGATGCATGGCATCCATCGTTCAACAACGTTCGCTTGAACACCCTTGAAATTGTCTATAATCAGACTTTCATTTGATAGTCGATTTGATAGTCATCCGATGCCACGAACGCTAAACAAGCTGAGCCAACTGAAAGTCACAAAGACAACAAAGCCCGGGTTGTACGCCGACGGCGGCGGTCTTTATTTGCAGATCACTGCTGCCGGCGTCAAGTCTTGGCTCTTTCGGTACATGCGAGCGGGCAAGGCACGGGGCATGGGTCTCGGACCCGTGCACACGATCGGTCTGGCCGAAGCGCGGACACGCGCCCTCGACTGCCGCCGCCTTCTGCTGGACGGCGTCGATCCGATCGATTCTCGCAACGCCGAACGCACGGCACAACGGGTCGCGCAGGCGAACGAGATGACGTTTAAACAATGCGCAGACAAATATATCGAAGCGCATCGCGCCGGATGGAAGAACGCGAAGCACGCCGATCAGTGGACCAATACGCTAGCGACCTACGCGGAGCCCGTCTTCGACTCGCTGCCCGTCTCGGCTATTGACACTGCACTGGTCATGAAAGTGCTGGAGCCCATCTGGACGACGAAAACCGAAACCGCATCCCGTGTGCGCGGCCGCATCGAATCGGTCCTCGACTGGGCCACCGTGCGCGGCTACCGGGCCGGAGAGAATCCGGCGCGTCTGAAAGGACACCTAGATACGCTGCTGCCAAAAAGGGCCCGCGTCCAGAAGGTGACGCACCACCCGGCGCTACCGTACGCCGACCTCCCCGGCTTCATCAAACTGCTGCGCGCTGAAGATGGCATCGCGGCGCGCGCCCTTGAACTCCTGATCCTGACTGCGACACGAACGAACGAAGTCATCGGCGCAACGTGGTCGGAATTCAGATTGGACGAAAGCATCTGGATCATCCCCGGCGAGCGCATGAAGATGCGAAAGGAACATCGCGTGCCGTTGTCGGCAAGGGCTATCGCACTCGTCAAGGCGCAGGAGGACATGAAACAGGGTGACTTCGTCTTCCCTGGAGCCAAATATCAAAAGCCACTTTCGAACATGGCTATGCTGCAACTGCTGGAACGCATGAAGCGTGACGACATTACCGTGCATGGCTTCCGCTCGACGTTCCGCGACTGGGCGGGAGAAACGACGCACTATCCGCGCGAGGTGTGCGAAGCGGCGCTTGCCCACGGCATCAAGGACAAGGCGGAAGCAGCATACGCTCGCGGTGACCTGTTTGTGAAACGGGCCACGCTCATGGAGGACTGGGCGAAGTTTGCCGAAGGCGATTGACGCGAGGGCAAACAACACACCGGGGTGCTTGAATCACGTGCATTCGATCTTCTTCGCAAACCGGGCGGTCGGCTTTTGACAGGATTGCTCTGTCGCTTAACGTATCGTAAAGTTTCGCGTCGACGATAGTTCGACAATCATCACCGTGTACTTTCGTGCAGCATTGACAGTGCAGGGGCCAGCAAAGTCTGGCTTAGGGGAGCTTGCAAACCTTCCTGAAATAACATACCCGTCCGCTGAGCCGAATGGCGAAACGCGGCGGTCCGGCACCTTCACGGTGTAGGCGCGTCCCCAGCGAGCTTGCTGTCTCCCGAGGCATCGACGAGACCCAAGCGACGACGCCAAGGGGGAAAAAGACGACAGCAGACGCCGATGTCAACGAACGAACCGATGTCGCGATGCGACTTCGGTTCGTTCGCCCCGTGCAATTTTCCGGATCGTCATATGAGCCGCACCTCCAAACTTGACGCGCGCCTGTCGGCTTCCTGCGCGCAGTTCACTCCCACCGCATCCCATTTCGATGCTATCAAGGCCACTGACAGCACACCCCCTGTCGACCGGATTCTTCGGCTGCCCGAAGTACTGCAGATGGTAAGCATTGGGCGAACCACGCTCTATATGATGCTTAAGAATGGTACTTTTCCAGCTCCTTTGCATTTATCAGCACGTATACGTGGGTGGAGACTGAGCACGATCCACCAATTCCTTTTGGCCGTGGAGGCGCGCAATGAAAATCAATAAGCCCCCACTCACATGGCCAAACGGCATCCGCATTCCTGATCGAGTCGCGCGTGCTCTTGCTAGAGATTCGCTACCGGCTTCTGCTGGTGTGCAATCGTCGTCTGCCAGTGCCAAGCAAAATGCGGCCGGACCCGCCCGTGACGACGCCGCAACGGAAAACACGCGTCGCACGCAGGACCCTTCTATCCGAAGCGTCGCTTTGGCGAAGTCATCGTCACGCGCGCCGCACAGAGCCGCCCAAGGTGCTGCAGGGCACCTGCACGACGGTAGCATTGCATCCCCGGTCGGACAAGCGCGTCCGGGTCTTAAAATTCGCTGGTGTGGCAGGGTTGCTGACCCTGATGGGGGAAATCCTGCACACCTGCTCGAAATCGAGACGCCACACAAGACGTGGAAGCGCGTCGAAATTTCTGAGAAGCTGCTTTCGCGGCCGACCGAGCTTTCTGATCTCTTGATTGAGCATGGTGCGCGTTTTCGGACAAGCGATGCTACCAAACATCTCGCGGACAACCTGAGAACACGTCCCGACAATCCGTTGTTCGTTCGAGCGGCGCACGACGGCTGGACCACCGTCTTTGGTAGCGAATGCTATGTCTTCGGGGATCAGATGTATTCCGAGCGCCGCGAGGCCGAACGCGTCGTGCGTCCAGCTGCTTACACGCGATCCATATCGGGTACGCTCGACGATTGGTTGACGATTACGAGCTGGTGCGCCGGTAACCCACTCGCCATTGCAATGCTTTGCTTCGGATTCTCGGCCGCACTCGTGCAACCGCTCGGCCACGATTCATTCGGCGTGGTCGTGGTCGGCAGGTCGAGTATGGGCAAATCGACAATCCTTCGCCTTGTGCGTGCGCTAACCGACACCCCACTGATATTGCCGACATGGGAAGGCACGCCAAACGGTCACGAGGCGTTTGCCGCGCAACACTCGGGCAAACCACACGTGCTGGACGAACTCGGGCAAGCGGATGTCACCGCGTTCGATCAACTGATCTATCGTCTTGCCAACGGCGGTGGGAAACTGCGCGCTACCTCAACGGGGGCAGCGGGGGAAATTTCCCGTATCTCGACGGTTTTCTTGTCTGCTGGTGAACAGTCTCCGACCGAACTGCTCTCTCGCGGAAAGCGCGAAGTCAAGCCCGGTCAACTTGCGCGATTCGTAGCTCTTCCGGTTGACTGTGAGTTTGGTGCATTTGCCAACTTGCACGACGCCGCAGACGGCGCGCAATTCGCAAGGCGGCTGGACGTTGCCTTGCGCAAGACACACGGTGTCGCGTGGAGCCCGTACGTCAAATACTTTGCAGAGAACCTTGGCTACCTGGAAGCTAAATACGCAGAATTCGCACCAAAGATTCGGGAGTCTGTCATCCGTCAGTGTGAATTCGATACGTCCGACGGTTTGGTCAGTCGTGTCCTGGATCACTTTGCGTTTGCTTGCTTTGCTGGTCTCACTGCGATAGACGCTGGTGTGCTCAGACTCGAGAGGCCAGATGTCTATGGTGCAATCCGTGAGTGCTTCACAAAATGGTTTGCCGCTTGCAAGGAGCAACGTGGAACGTCTAGTGAAGAAATTCTAGAAGAGGTTCGCGCGTTGATACTTGATCATCGCAATCGCATGCCACCATACAGCGCATTCTCGGATGCAGGCCGTGACACACAGTTCGGCTTCACGTACGTGGACAATGGCGTCATCGTGTTTCTGATCTTTCCACACGCGCTGCAGCGAATCGTCAGAAAGCACGGCAAGAAGACGCTGGATGGCGCGCTTAAGGCTGCCGACTGGTTGATCCTCGGATCAGGAGGCCGACCGACCAAGCAATACAAAGTACCAGGGCAAGGCAACGCCAAGGTCGCAATGTATGCTATCCGTGAGACATCGATCTTCGGGATGTAGCTCCACACTTCGTTCGTCGCGCACGCGGCGGTCTACAGGTCTACGCGTCTACCGTAGACCGAAGGGACAGGTGGAATATCCGCCTGTCCTTTTATTTGCAGGGAACCGCTGGGCGACCGGGAGCGATACTAATCTATATACTCCATTCCTTGTATTGTTATATCGAACATGCTGCGTATCTTCGTAGACTGGGTCTTTCCTTCCGCTTGATCTTGCTTGTCTTCCAAATACTGTAAAGGCCATGTGATGCACCCCTGCTGCTTCAGCAGCTAATCACATGACAGGAAGACAACTCATGATCGATCTAATCGATATCAAAATTTTGCTGGCGCATAAGCCGTTCGGCAACGAACGCGTCAAGCTGATCGAAAATTCCTCATCGTCAGTATCGAAACGATACGGTACAAAAATCCGGCTTCGAGAAGGAGCCGCACCGCTCAACGTCATATCGCTGAACAACGGAACAGCGATCGCTATGCGATGCTGTCCGCTGAAGCCTCTTCAGGGGCATAACGTGTTCGGAACGAACGACATATGCTTGCTCGGTTCGACAATAATCTGCGCTGTTCTCGACCAGCTCAGAGTTCCATACACAGAAAAACTGAGAGCGGCATGGAACTCCGGTGAGTTTGAGCTTCAGTCACTAGACATCACAAACAGATTCGCGCTGCCTCATCAGATAGACGCGCGGCAGTTGAGCAAATACATGTTGCGCAATACCAGTTTCTCGCTCTTGCCTGCAGCGCTGCGCAAAGGGACTGGCGTACGGATGGAAGTGCCGCGTAGTCATGCGGCGTGGCTGTTCTATGACAAGCGGCAGGAACTCGACGACAAGCGGACCAGTTCGCAACCGCATCTCTGGGCGGTGCTGGGTAAGCAGGACATCAACGTGTGGAACCTCTTGCGCAACGAGGCTGTTGGCAACATCCGTGCAGAACTCAAGCTATCCAAGGAATATCTCGCACAGCATAAACTCGACCGAGGTTTCGCATGGACCGACGATCTCGTGCAGCAAGTGTTTTTTGCAGAAATGTCCAAGCTGCGGTTCGAGCGACATCAACCCATCGAATACGTGAAGCAGTCGGCAACTCATCTTCCAGCCCATCTGCGTCGGACGTTCGAACTGTGGGCTCGAGGTGCGGGATTGGGGGCATTGTTTAGCCCTTCTGGACTTGCCCACCATCGCAGCGAAATCCGCCGGGAAACTAGAGTCGACATCATGCGCGATGTTCCCGTTAAAGAAGTACTGCCGCTATCTGACATCTTTTCATCTCATAACATGCTGCCCGCGTTCCCTGACTGGCATATCGACTACCCTCTCGTTGCATTTGGTTCGGAGTGTGGAGATCGGTGCATTGCACTTCCGACGAACCGGTATCCCAATCGAAGCGCGCACAGGCAATACGGACCCTAATCGACATGTAGGGTTGACGCAAAACGCTTTAACAAACCAAAGCGCCACCGCCCGGCGTGAACATCAATACCAACTTCCCGTCGGGGGGGAAGGTTGAACTTGAAAATCTGTCCAGTCTACGTGTCTACGTAGACTTACCAAAC
This sequence comes from Paraburkholderia sp. XV, assembly GCF_020177535.1. Taxonomy (NCBI): domain Bacteria; kingdom Pseudomonadati; phylum Pseudomonadota; class Betaproteobacteria; order Burkholderiales; family Burkholderiaceae; genus Paraburkholderia; species Paraburkholderia sp. XV. The sequence goes on from NZ_JAGUUD010000020.1 coordinate 20,759, forward strand.
TGCGACAGCCGCAGCATGAGGTGAGCGATGCAGGTATATTTATACAAATCGCTCGCCGAAAGAAGAAAGTCACCAATGGCGAAGGCAAAACATAAACAACTTGCAAATCGGGGGCTAAGTGATTCTTTCTGTCGCTTGCGCAGCACTTGTCATTGCGCTTATTTACTCGGCGATCGTGGTCTACAGTCGGCGGGACAAGATGTGGGATTGGTGGAACGCAGTTATCTCAACCGTGGTATCGGTGACGCTGGGCGTGGCGACCGGTATTTACCTGTTTCGGCTTCAATCAGCCGAACAGGATGCACAGGAGCGTGCCCGCTGGAAGGCTTTGGTCTCCGCGGAGTACGCACAGTTGCAGTCGCAAATCGATGGCATTCCGATGAACGTGAATTTCTCCGGAGATAAACGTCCGACAACAGTTCCCATCTTCATTACCTACATACAGCCGATAGCCACCGAACAGGCGGCGCTTAGTGGCAAGTTTTCAGCGGATACTAGTCAAAAGCTTTTGGCGTTGGCAACAGCAGCCAGAGCGTACAACATGAAGGCAACGTACGCCCTTGAGTTATTGGCTCAAGGTGACGTCTCTCCCAACTATGAAGCACGCGTCGCACATGCGGCACTTAATCTCGACCGGTCCCGGGACGGGGTGAAAATCAATCTAAATGAGGTGAATCAAATGATGGCGAACGAGTAACTTTCAGACGCCGATATTCGGCTGCCTCTGTTCCACAGGGTGCTGTCGGAACTCGACGAAGCGATCCGGCGAACTGTTACATCCTCCCTGTTGAACCCGCCGGTCTTGAGCATCACTGTCGCTCGCGCATACTTGGTCCCAGCGGCCAAAATTTGGAAACGCAAACCGCTTGCCGCGATTTTGGCCCTCAAAGTAAGCGTTGGATTTTCTCCCCCACTTCGGCGTCAGCCAGTAACGCAGACAAGCATTGCTCGAGCGATTCTCGATCAAAACAGAATTGCTCACGACTACCCCATGTTACTTTGCACGGATATCCCCCCGCTTCTTGGTGCCAGAGGGCGAGGCTAATGGACGGGGCATCTTCAACCTTTTTGTTGACTGCAGCGAGAACTAAGTAAGAAGCAGATTCTCCAGTGGACAGAGCACGCAATGCATTGGCTCCGCTCTTCCGCATTTTCTTCTTTTCGAAGAAAATCGTTCCTGAAGTCTCTTCTTGGAGAGCTTCAGAAACTGCTTCTATTACTTCGTCAATCTCTCGTCTAGCCGACTCAGCATTGATGGCAGCAACTTGCCCAGCCTTAAAGGCTTCGCGGAATCTATTCATTTTTTAAACCCTCACATCAATTGCCGCCAAAACAGGTAAATGATCGAAAATACTAGTTGCGGACCGAAGTCGCTCGACTAAGTCACTCGTTGAGATAATACGACCTAGAGACTCTCTCAACGTGAAAGTTCCGGAGCGCAGAAAAGCCGACGAGAACATGATTTGATCGAACGTGTGCCAGCGTGTTGGCGTTCCGCTACGATAGTAATAGGTGCCACACACGCCGACGTCAGTTCCATCTGCACCGTGCGGTAGGCTTTCGCCTATCCAACGCCAACTAGGATTGTAAAGGAGTGGATTCGAACGACGCGCAAGTTCCCGGTCTCGTGTCGCCAGAAGGTGATCTGCGAGAGCCGGCGAAAACGGGTCATCGTTGTAGTCACCCATAAGTACGAGATAAGGTTCAGAAAAATCATCGCGAATTGTGTCTAGTATGCTTCGCAACGCCATTCCCATTTCAGCTCGCTTCGGGGCAAAGTCAGGAGCGAACAGACGACTCGGCCAATGAGACACGACGACCGTCAGCGGAACCTCGGTCTCCGACGAAATAAGATCGATACGTTCGCCGATTTTTAAACTGTGGTTGCCATATGTCGCAATTAATGGACGATTGAACGTTTGATGAAGGCGACGTTTGTCGTAAAGAAGAGCGATATCAAATCGAGTTCCATTGACTGCTCCAGTGGCGTCGTGCAATGTCAAATGCGGATCATCCAAATGCTCCATGATCTGAATGAGATCGCTTGTACTTACTTCACCAAGCCCGATTACATCTGCGCCCCATTCTTCGCGAAAAGCTTTCAAATACCTGACAACGATATCGAGATCATCTTGTGTACCGCGTGGCGTACCGAGCGGTGACAGGCTTGTATTCCACCACACGAAGACAAGTGGTTGACCCAAAAAGTCCGTCAGGATATCCATTCAATGCTGTTTAAGATAGCGATAGTCGCTTACTTTACCAGTCAATCTAATGAAGGACACGGTAGAGTTCATTTCGAGATCGGGGTTTGTGGTTGGTTGAAGTCACCTATATCGTTTTAAGCGTCGTATCTCCGCGTCGAGACTGGCGCGCGCGATCTGCAACTCAGCGACGAAAACATCGAGGCCGTCGCGATGATAGTGTTGAATCGCGGTGAAATTTTGTGGTATGGAAGCGAGCCCACCTTTTACTGCCGCCTGCGCGGCAGCAATAGCCTTCACTGCCGGTGCTGACGGCATCTGATCGATCCGAATCTCTTCGAGAGAACGCATGATCGACTCGACGTCACGTGCGTCCGTTGGGCGAGCAACCGGCGTTCTTTCGGAATCTCGTACGTCAGTTTGGCACCGAGCTGCGCCTCTCGCTTCCTCTGCAAAGAGTTTGCCGCGAAGCAAGTTGCATTGGGGACGCGGATTGCCCGCTGGGCGGAGTGGCACCGTACAGCGCCCCTTCGCCGTTGGTTGCAACAAGGTTTTACCACGCAGGGCGAGCGCAAGTAGTTCCGCGCTCAAAGCAACGCCCGTAGTAGTCCAAGATCGCCTTGCCCATTTTAGGATCGGTGATGTTGTCCTCGTATATATCCTGGATCATCGCCGCCAGGTACGCTTGTGGTTGCGGCGGCAACCCCTGAATCGTGCCGAACGCCTGCTGCTCCGTGAATCCTTTATTCCTGCAGCGGATAAATTTCTCAGCCACGTTGAACTTGTCATTATCTAGGTCGGGGCATAGCGCACGAACTTTTGCGGCGTCATCGGCTTGTCGCTGTGCTTGCTCGTGCGCACGCTTTTGCTGCGCTTCTGCCCGTCTCTTATCCTCCGGATCAGGCGGACAATTTGTCGAGCACGCCGGATGTCGCTTCATATATTCGACCTGCTGGTCGTGCTGTTGCTGCAACATCTGCTGATGCGCGTCTTGCGGAGACTGCGGCTGGTTTGCCGCGCTTAACGCAGACTTGGCAGATTGAATTGCGCTAAAGACTGAGCTTGTTTGCGCATGTGCTGCGGATGTCGCGATAGCGAGAGCGACGATAGAGAAATGTACAAGCTTCATAACTGCGTTATCCCGTAGGTGGTTGAATATCCGTTCGTATTAAAAGCGACCGCCCCGTACCGGTAAGCGATCTGCGCCTCCGTAAATACCGGCGACGACGCACATCTCCCTTGTCGACGGCCTTAAATATTCCTTTTAACGAATATTATGCCCTACGACGTCCTTCCGGAAGCGTGTGCAAAAAACTGACACTTCCTCCTCAAACGAGGAGGGTGTCAGGCTTGAGCAACATAGAACAGCTAGCGCGATCGATCGGTGCGGCCATTGCGGCCCGCCGAAAGGCGCTCGGCGTGACACAGGAGCAGCTGTCCGAGTCGCTCCAGATTGAGCAGTCCTCGCTCTCCCGAATCGAGCGGGGCACCCTGGTTCCGAGTCTTGAGCGGCTTGCCAGCATCGCGGAAGAATTGCAGTGTGGGCTGGCCGACCTGTTCCGCGTTGGCGGCGTCAATTCACACGATCGGGCGGTGAGAGTCCACGAAAAGCTGTCGCAGCTGACGCCTTCGCAACAGGAAATTGTCGAGCGATTGATTGACGACGCCCTTGCACTGCTGGATACACCGCACGGTCGACGGACTCAACGGGGCAACGCAAAACCGCACAGAAAGGGAGCGTGAACCCGCAGGCAGTCTCACGCAACCGCCGCATTCGATCCCCGTCCCTGCTACAACGATCGTCGCTTCGCCTTTCTGACTGGCGATGTCGGAGTACGCCGAAGCCACGAAGCATCCGCCAACACAGCATTCCACTGATGACGTCGCAACGAATCTCGCATGTCGGCATTGTGTGCCGCCTCGTACACCCGCGACTGACGATACGAACTCCCTCCGTTAGAATTGGCGCGCTCTTTGAAGGGAGGTATCTTGCATAAGTTCGTGTCCTTGAGTTTGCTGGTTGTTGCGATCGCCTCGGCAATAGCGTTTGCCCCAACCTCGGCAGAAGCGCATTCGCGGGTAGTTTGTAAGCACGTCTGGTCACACGGTAATCTGGTTCGCCGTTGCCGAAGGGTGCCGCGCTCCCATCAGCATCGGCGGCAGCCTTCCTATCGCAACTACGTATGATTGTGCACAATGGGGAGACGCATCATCTTCGATCTGTATCGATCTCGGCCACAAAGGTGTAGTCGTTGTTGAAACAACGCGCCCGAATTTCTCGAAGATCGCGTCGGCAGTCATAGACCGTATGCACGACGATGTTCTACCCCTGTCCGTTGAGGGAAATGATCTCGTCTGGCGTCACTATTTGATCAACACTGAGGTCGAGAGCTTCGAGACTTCCATTACCGGGAAGCGTGTCATCGAAGCGGTCGATAAGTGGCAGGCAGTTGGCTCACCGTTCCCCTTCAGCGTCCGCGTTTAAGTTATGAGAGCACCATGGCGCGCCACGGTGCTTCCATGGGCGCCGTAACCCACATGGACGAACAGCCAGCCGTCCGCGTCAATTGAACTTGCTCGCCTGCTGCGCTGGGGTCGAGATCACTTTTAGCAAAAACGTCTTGTCGGCGAAGATGTCCACCTCCCAACCACTCTCATCGCGATAAGCGAGATATTCGCGACCGGTAGCGCCAGTTTGCGGCTCCATGCGCGGTATGCCATACGCGGACACAAAGTTTTGAACAAAGTCCTTGAGGGGCATGGTGCCGAACACGTTGGCCGTAAGAAGCGAAGTCATCGAAATGCTTGACAGTCGTGCTGACTCGAATTCCAGTCCGGCCAGAACGGCACCGTCGCAATAGAGCGGATACGTGGTCGCGTTGACGGCGCGTAACTCACACCGTGCGCCAGGCAAGAGTCCCGCGACTTCTTTCTTCACGTCATCGAGGGAGTCGCCAAGCTGGATGCCCTTGACACGAGGGCCACGATGACTCCCGTCGGATGGCTGGGCTTTTGACGCTGATACAGGGGTTCCGCTATTCCCACCCGCTTCGTCGCGCTCTTCGCTGTCCGCTGTTGTTGAAGAGGCTGGCGCAGCAGGAGATGCGCTCGTCGCGGGAGCTGCGGACGCGGCCGATGACTGCGTCTGGGATGAATGCGGCGAGCAGGCGGAAAGCATCAGGAGTAACGCGATGACGGACGCTTTTGTTACGCGGTGATTCGTCAGGTAGTTCGTGACGTACATTTTTTGTTCCTTGAGTTTTTTGATGGGCTGTGACAAAGCACGCCCCTGTTGATTTCCGAATACGCGATCTCAGTCGCCACTCTCGGCGGCGATCACGGTTACGCGTACTTCGTCTCCGAGCCGATCGTCGTAGTGCGCGACCAGTGCTCCAACTGCATCGCCGGCCGTGGCCTCGTGTATCGCGTATGCCGCGGCTGCGATCTCCTGCAGTCTCAGCGAACTCGCGCCCGTCACCACGGTCAGAAGACCATTTGCTATGACGAGGCGCGGGCGTCCGACGTCAGCAATCGCCATTTCTGCGGCACGCCGTGCCCGGTCTGATCCGGTTGCCCGCCCGATGCCGGTGAACGCTTCCCCCGTGTCTGCAAACGCACCGCGAACATCGAGGAATTCAGCGCCGACTGGCACACAAAACGGCCCGGACAGTCCGGCGCTGAACGCGTCGATATATACATTCAGCAAGTGATGCAGCATCGATACGTTCGGAGCAAGCGGCATGAATACGAGTGCATCGATGCAATCAGCGATGTCCGCCGTCACCGTCTTGACAGCCGCCCCGGGCGGAAACAGCGGCTGCGCGAACATCGCGAGAACGAATGTGCCCGCTGCATGTGCCGTCCGACCAACAATTCCGGATGTACGCAGGGCATCTGCATCGCTCGCATCAGCAAGGATGACTACGAGGTCCGTGCTCCCCGGGCGATGAGATGTCTTTGACGCCTCGCTGCAACTCAGTGCCTCCGCGTCCCCCGCCGACCATGCATACATGAAGTCGACGTTGCTGCCAGTTCTCATGGGTTGCAGGGCGATCACCAACCCCACGCCGGTCGTACCCACACCGACGATGCGGATCGCTGGGCGCTCTGGCTCCGGCGACGGCAACGCGTATTCCGTTTCGAGGGTGCTCCGCTCCGTTTTAGTTGATTCCGATGTGTTCGCATTTGACATTTCACATCCTTCTTGAACCGTCCGATCAACGTGATCGGGAGAAATGGACTGTTAATAAGCCAGGAGGTCAGGCGCTGCCCGGCTGCCGCGTATTCATCGTCTTTACGCATGCCCGGTAAACGGGTTCACCGATCACGCCGGTATCGCGTAGTACGTCGAGCCGTTTGCGCCGGACATCGGGTGACTGCGTCCCGTCACCGGCGAACCGCCACGCGGCATCGAGCAGCGTTCGCCAGACACGCGCCCGCAAGAGCAGATACAGTCCGACTGCGGGCAGAGTGCCCACCATGCAGACCAGGACCCAGCCCGGCGCGGACAGACCGATGCGGTTGACTTTCAGCCGATGCATGTCCAGCGCGATGCCTAATGCCGCAAGCGCTGCGGCCAACACCCAGAGCGTTGTCAGTGTTTTCATGGTTCACCGTGGGCCAAATTTTACCCTATATGCGAATTTCGGATATGGAATATACAAATCTAGAATCGCGGCATGGCCCATCCCATCCACGATCACCGCTATCAACCCGTCGGCCCGGAACTTAAACGTCTTCGCAAGGAGCGCGGCTGGCTGCAGCAGGACATGGCTGACCGGCTCGCGCGTACGCAAACCTTCGTATCGAAATACGAGTCCGGTGAGCGGCGGCTTGATGTCATCGAACTGCTAGACATCCTGCATGTCCTTGAGGCTGATCCGCACACGTTCATCGACTGGCTTCTAGACCGGGCGACGCCGGCCGCGAAGAAAACATCGCGCCGGTGACACCCTGGCATCGCTATAGTGGCTTGCGGGTCTTCTGCGCCCTTGCGGTTCGACGTAGCGATATTGCCGCGTCAAGCGAAACCCGGTAACGATCCCACGCGGTCACGTATGTGCCGTCAGTCTCTCGCTTTGCGGCGGGCGAAAACTCAATCCGGGCATTAATCGGCCCAAGCCCCGGATGCTGTTCGCACGAGTCTGTGACAAGCAGTGACGAGGGTTCAAAGCGGCGACTTTCCATCCGCCCGGACAAGCCAACTGCAAGAACAGCGTGAAGACTTCGCGGACCGTTGACTGGCGCGAAACTTAGTATGACCGGTCGCTGCCGTCGCAGGGCGTCAATCGCAAACCGCAGCACGTCGTGATGCTTGCCCTCGGTGCGTTCGATCCCGACCGGAAATTGCAGCTCTTCCATGCGCCGCAGCAACTCAACGAAGCTGATGCCCTGTGCGTATGTATCCCTCAGTGCTATCCATAGGCGTCTGGAATTCGGCTCGGCCCGTTTTGCCATGATGCGCCCAGGATCGGAGATCAGCCCCAGCACGGTGAGCGCCGCAGCCGCTGCGTGAGTTGCGCACCCACCCGCGATCGCGCCTTGAGGAACGAAGAGTTTTGGATCGGCAAACAGCAGTTTCTGCACGATGAGCTCGCCCATTCTAGTAATCGCTGGGCAGCAGAATTGTCGTCGAACTACGGTCGGCTTCCGTGATTACCCAGATTTTTTCGTTAGCAGGGCCAAGCTCGTAAGCGCTCAAGATGCGCGTGCCATCGAGCACCGCCCGGTGATTGGCAGCGCAATCGTATGCATCCAGACAGCCAAAATCGCCGGATCGATGTCGCCCAAGCAACACCCACGGAGTTGTACCCGTGCGTTGCATAAGCTCAAGCGCGCCTGGCGTGGCGAATGTCCGTCCGAGCGGAAAAAGCGGCGTATGCAAAACATCCTTATTCATAGGTAGTCCTTAGTTTTTTAGGCGAGTGTCGTCCCGGACACTGATCCAGTGGGCACTCAGGGAAGAAAAGGCACGCAGAAACGCAAGGTTGCAGCGTCGCAGTTCAGGATCGGCGAGGTATTAGCCGGTGCTCGACGCAATAGATCACGCAGCCCTGTCAGGACGCGCAGGCGATGGCGAAAATTGGAAGCGGACAGCCACAAATCACTCGTTTTTTGCAAAAAACCGTCAAAAAATCCGCTTCTTGGCCAAATCGTAGCACGAATACACTTTTCCCCACAAAAGTAGCGTGTCGCGAGGGTATGGAATCGGTATTCTTTACCGATCTATCTGAAAGTCCAAAAAAGGGAGGAAGCGCGAGACCCGAAAATTCCCCTCCGACCCGTTTTCCGGCCCGTCAGCGCCGTCCGACGACGCCGGAAAGGGCAAGACTTGGGTGCGGAGCCGCAACCGCTCCTGCGCTCCGCATTCGCGACCGAAAGCTTTGTAATGTTTTGTCGCAGCTAAAACGAAGCGTCCGTGGTCGTCTCGGAGCTAAAAATTTGACCATTTTGCTTAAAAAATAAGCAAAATGGTCGTTTCAAGGCGATTCCAGGCAGTTTGGAATGCCAAATCTCATAATTCGCAGTGCGAAGCCTGTCTCAGGGCTCCGTCAGCTTGCCGACAGCGTCGTAGCGCAGCCTTTTCCACCGATTTCGCTTCTCGATCCGTGCAAGGTTTGCGCACGAGGGGCACCAACTCCCACTTTTGACGACCGCGGGCCGTGTTTGCCATACATGTCCAAGATGACATTGCCATCTCAACTTGACATGCCTGCCCTCGTATTCGGTTGACAGGCACATTCCACCGCGTTCAGCAGCGATCGCCTGCATCTGTTCGATGGTCAATCGCTGCTTTATCTTCGCGCAGCGTGGGCACCAGTGTCCAAGCCATATCTGGCTCGCGATCGCATTCCATTCGTGACCATCTGCGCAGCGGAACCGGTATTTCTCCGGTGCGCCTACGTACACATCGGCCAGACACTGCCCGCCATGCACTCGCGCCGCGTCCTGCAGCTTCTTCAGGCCGTCCTGATAGAAGTGGGATGCCGCCACCACTGCCCCCTTCGCCTTCTGGGCGCACCGGGCACACCATCGCCCCCGCAATATTTCGCTGCCTTGCGCCTGCCAGCGGTGCCCCCGCTCGCATTCGAACAGATAGCGCTGCCTGCCGTCGACGTAGCCATCCGCATGGCACTTCCCGCCGCGTGCATGCGCGGTAGCCTGCAACAGGGCCAGCCCATCCGACCGGCGGTTACGCCTTGCCGACGCTTCATGTGCACACGTAGGGCACCAGCTCCCCTCGCTGATCTTGCGACCCTGCGCCTCCCATTCATGCCCGGCGGGGCAACGCAGACGATAGCGTTCGAGTAACCCCGTGAACGCCCCCGCAACAAGCTCGCCGCCCTTTTCCTTAACATTGGCCAGCCACCGTTCTCGCAGCGCGTTTCCTTGGCACTCGGTGCACTCGAGGCGTCTGTACAGCATCTGTGTGGGGCGCCGTTCGAAGCGGTGACCGCTTTCGCACTCGAAGGGGTAAGGAATCTGATATCCGGCCCAGCGGTCCGCCAGGCAGCGCCAGCCGAGTTCTTTAGCCCGTTCCTTCAACCGTTCAAATGATGCGCCGCCCGAGGGTCTGGGGGCAGCGGACTTATTGCTGGATCGCGGCATTCTTGAACAGATCAGTCGTGAACTGCGCACTGGCTTTTTGCAACGCCAGGACCTGCAACTGCTGGCGGATCGTCTCCTTGGCCTGATCAAACGTGGGCACCTGTGTCGGGCGTTTCGCGTCGAGTTTCACGATCGCCCGGGTGTTGCCAACGGAAACCGGTTCTGGCGTCACACCACCCACAGGGAGATTTGAAAGCGCCTGCGCTATCGGCAACGGCAATCCACTCGTCTTACCTTCCATAGCCGGCGTTTTGAAACTCACCCAAGGCAGCTCTCCCCCAGCAGCCTTGCTGGGCGCAGTGCTGTATTGGCGCGCTAGCACGTCGAAGGACTTACCCGCTTTCAGCTCGCTGAGTACCGTCGCGGCCGTCATCGCGTCCGCGACGGCGATGATGCGTGGCCGGAACTCATCCTTGCCGAGCGATCCGACGATCTCGTCGTAGCGCGCTTTCACCTGGGCATCGGTCACGAGCTCGGGATGAATATTGTCCTTCAGATACAACTCGGATTCCGCATTGGCCTTTGCCGCGTTGACGACCTGCTGCACTTCCGGCTTGTTTCCGTAGCCCGCTTTTTCGGCGCTCTGCCGGAACAGTTCACGCGCGATCAGCTGTCCTTTGACCGCCTGTCGCAGTTGCGGCGTGTCGGGCTGATGGGTTGTCTGCACTGCAACGCGCACCGCTTCATCGAACTGCGTCTGGGGAATCGCCACGCCATTCACGGTCGCGACCGTGCCCGTCGGCAGGGAAGCGACGGTGGCCGATGCCGACTGCGCGAACGCCGGCGCCGTGAGGCACATGCAAAGCGTCGACACGGCGACGAATCTTCTTCGGTTCGGAAACTTCATCAGTAGCTCCAGTTCATTGTTCCAAGAATAAGGGTGGACTTGGGCCCAAGCGCGGCGGGCTGAGTCAGCGCGCGTCCAACCAGCAGTTCGCCAGATAGTTGTTGTCGATGCCACTGCCATTGCGCGCGCAACCCGCCGCCCGTGCCGACCAGTGACGGAAAACCCGGGATCGCGATCAGACTCGCCTTTCCTGCATCCAGAAACAGGTATGGCTCTACCCGGCCGTCGTGCCAGGCTGGCGTGTTCACCCACGCCATTTCATTGCGCGTATAGAACCCCCGGTCACCGGCGATCACGCCCGAACGAAAACCGCGAACGTTGTCCATCCCACCCAGGAAGAGCTGCTCACTGCCATAGAGCGCGACGTTGGCGTACTGCAGTCCGAGGACGCCCCGATACGCGAACTGCGCCGATCCGACCTTCGGCAGCGGCAATGTGTAACTGGCCGTCGCATCCAGCTTGGTGAACTGGCCATGCGCATCGGCACGTGCGATGTCGTGGGCGTCGTGGTCCGCTTCCAGCCACGGCAGTCCTTCCGACACGCCTGCATCAAGCGTTACAAAGCCTTGTGCATCATTTAGCACGAAGCGATGTAACCAGTTTCCGCCCACGCGTAACACGGCAATGTGCTGCGGATTCAGATCGAAATCGTTCACTTCCCGATCCGTCCGCCGCCAGGAAAGTGTCGCGTCGAGATTGACAATATTCGCCTGCGACCGGCTCGCCGTATAGTTCCAGCCAAGAATATGACTGAGCGTGCGGCCGTACAGCAGTGCTGTCGTGCCGATAACCTGCTGATATTCGGAGTCAGACAGCGTGTAGCTGAACGTATGGCGACCAAAGGGAATGGCGAACGAGCCAACAAACGCATTGCTCTCGGCGCTGTCGACCACGCTGAGACTGATTGATTCCTGGAGCCCGATGAGATTGTCCGCCTCGATGCCCGCCCGATACCGTGTGATACCCGTCGCTTCGCTGCCGTAGTTGTCTACGCCAAGGGTGTAATAGAGGCGGTCGCCGGAGCGGTTGTTGATGGCGACAACGGAATCGCCCGGACTCTGTCCCGGCAGAATCTGGACTTCCGCCTGATTGCGACGCAGACGGTTGATCTGCGAAACGCCCTGGTCAATATCGCCGAGTCTCAATGCATCGCCGGGTGAAGCCGGGAACGCGTTCGCGTACCCTGCATCAGTCAGCCAACCGCCCCCAGCCGACCGCTCATCCTTCTTCAAGCGGTGAATCGATTGGCCGTTCACCGTGAACGCCTCGACCCGGCCAATCTCGAGCGTCACTGTCAGGGTGCCCGATCCAAGATTCTGCGGACCCAGCAAAGCCCGCGTCGTCACATAACCCGCATCGACGAAAACATCGGTGAGTCTTTTCAGGAGAACATTGATTCGATTGGTGCCGAGCTTGTGCCCTTCAAACTCCGAGGCGATTTGCCGCAACCGCGCCGGAGACACACCGTCAGGCAGGACGACGGCGGTATCGTGCGGACCAGCCATGACGATGTGGTGCACTGAAAACGACGGCCCCGGCTCGGGAATGTCTTCGACGGGCGTACCGGGAGAAACATTGAGTACCGCGCCTGCCCCTGGTGTCTGCAGGGTAACCGACGCTGGCGGCTGGGCAATCTGTCGCTCGCGCGCCCGCTCACGCTGCTCGTCAATCAGTTGCTGGCCCGGGTCTTGAACCGGGCGCACTTGCGGAATGATGGCAACTGGCGCGGCCGTCCCGGGCGGTGGCGGTGTCTGAGCAAATACGGATTGAACGGCCATCAGAATACCGAATGCCGCCGTGCCGGGAATACGGGTACGAAACACCGACATTAGTACCCCAACCACGAAGAAAGTCCGAGGTGCTGACCGATCTGCACCGGCGTGCGCATCGGCGGACGTACCGTTGTGATGCCACCTGCTGCGGATGTGCCCTTCCCGCCACTGACCGATCCACCATCAATAACGGCACCGCCGGTAAACGTGACCGAGCCGTTTGCCACGAAGTCTCCGCCAACGTCCATCGCGATAATCTGCGCCCACGTGCTGCCAAAGAACGCCTTGAAGCCCCGGTCCTGATTGATCGCCGAATAGCCCGTGACACCCTGCGCATAGGTGATGGGAGCGCTGACCTTGATGTCTCCCAGTGCGAACACGTTACCGCCAATGTTCCGTGCGACATTGCCTGCGCTTATCGAGAGGTCCTTGCCCGACTGGATCGTGCCGCCATAAGGGGTGACCGTGCTCGATGCACTGGCGTGACAGAAAATCCAGCACCCGCGTGAGTAGCTGGCCTGGCCGGCAAACACGGCCGCATTCGTAAACGTGTCGCGCGCGTCAATCGTGATTGAGCCATTGCTCGACTGGATGATGCCGCCCGAGTTCGTCACGTTAGTGCCGGAGATCGAGACGGCGCCGCCGGTCGAAGCGATGTACGCGAGCTGCGAGGGTTGACTCACCGTACCGTAGTCGACGTCGAAACCGCTCGATGTGTGCGTCAGGAAGAGGAAGCTGCCTCCCTGATGTGAATAGGCAACGGGCGCACCCGCGTTGATGCCAGTCGTATGGTCGATGATGTTCTGCACGTCGCCCGCTGCAGTCAGCGTCACGGCACCATTGGAGAGCATCCGTCCGTTGTCGTTGACGATATTGCCCTTCGCATTCAGGGTCGTTGCACCATTGGCCGAAAAGATGACGCCAAGGTTTGCAGGTGTCGACTGGTTCGTAATGTTCCCGTCCGCGGTAAGGATCACATCGCCGCCCGTCGATTTCCCGTCAGCGGTGATTCCGCCTGCCTGGATCGTGCTGCCGACATTCGAAATGTCGCGGCTTGCTGTCAGCTTTACCGCGCCCACGGTCGAGCTCAAGGTTGACGGCCCAGCAGTTGAGTCCGACAACGCGATCGTCCCGGCATCGATCGTCGTGTTATTCGCGGCTGCCGTCTGCGTATCCTGCATCGATACATTGCCGCTTGTGGTCAGCGAGATATCGTGCTCCGACCGGATCGATGCGCCGGTTGTCGTGATGTCGCCTGTCGCGCTGACGATGACATCGCCTGCGCTGCCATAGAGCTTCCCCAGACTGTGCACACCCGCACCCTGATCCGTCACGATGAGTTGCACCCGGCCTCCAGTGAGTCCTCCCGCCGACGTGATGTCGATAGCGAGCCCCGATGCAGATGCATGCGGATTCGTGGTCGATGCGAGCCAGTCGTGGCTGTTGTCCGATGGCGAAAAGCTTGTGTCCCATGTGGTCGTGCTGCTGCCGGTCGTTGCACGCACACCTCCCACGGACGTCGTGAAATCGTTGGTCACAGGGCCATTGATGGCCAGTTGCTTCGATACGAGATCGAGATTGATGAGTGTGCCGGACAGGCCGCCCGGGCCGATCGTGACGACACCGCCGTTTGTCGTGAGTACGACATTGCGCTGAATCACGCCTGGTGCCAGCGTGATGTCGTTGAAGCTGACCTGACCAGTTGCGAGGACGACATGTCCTGCATTCTGGAAGCTACCGCCATCGACGGTCACGCCGTTCGGGTTCGCGAGGATGACGTTTGCTCGCGGCCCAAGGATGTTGATAGCGCCCTGGATCAGTGAGGGGTTGGTGCTAGTGACTTCATTGACGATCGTCTTTGCATTGACCCCGACGTTATTCAGATCGGCTCCAGCCGTTGACACGTTGAACGACGTGTAGGTGTTATGCGAAACGCCGCCAATAGCCGGTGCGATGTTTACCGTTTGATGGCCAGATGCAGTCGCTACTGATGTAGCTGTACCGCCATCCGTCACAATGCCACCCGCGAAGGCTATGTTCGATGCGCCCGCCCATGTCGCTAATAGCCATCGCGACCATAATTTTTGATTCATGCAGTGAAAACCCCGTACCGCAATGGTAATTGTTTAAAGCTTTGAAGCCGTCCGCCTTTAATCGTCGAATTTTGGTCTCGACATCCCGTTCGAGGACGTGAAGGAGGAAAGCCCTTGGCGTCGCGCCAGCTTTTCTCCGTCGAGTTTTCGGACCTGTTACCACCGAACCGTCGCAACAAGGACCTCTTGCATTTGGTCCTTTGCGCGAACGAAGTCGGCCTAGCCAAGATTGTTCTGCTCCTCGGCACGCCCATCAACGGGAGGCGCGACATCATCAAATCAAGCCTTTCTTCGAACTGGCAACAACTCCGACGCCGCGATGCATGCGACTTCCTCCTTTGATCGGAAGAGCTCGCTATTACCATAGTGTGCTAATAAATCATCAATCGTCGCGATCACACGCCTGCGAACAATCCATGCGAATCAGGCACGCACCAGCTCAAGCGCGATCGCCAGTTTCTCCCTCACCTCCTGCGAGTGACGCTTTTGTTGAAACGTTGCAACGTCCATCGTTTCTAGCGCAGCAAATTCTTTGTCATGTATTTGCCCCCGTGGAACTTCGACTTTCACTATCTGTGCAGGTCCAGTGAGTACCCAATAGATGTCTTCCGCCTGCTCCGGCACCCACTTCAATATGTACGCACGCTCTAGAGTCGGCATGAAATCACGTAGCGTGAGTCCGAGTCTGCTCTTGTCGTCCTTAGAGCACAGCTGCTCGGAGGTGCCGATAAGCTCTCTTCGAACTCCCGCTCTTTTCGCAGAATTCGTAGTCGTCGTTTCGAGTTCCCGAGGACGCGGTTTCAAGGTTGCCCTACTGATCAATATTCACAGTCATCGCCCCGCGACTGCACTCGATCCGTGCACGCCACTGTCCGCGGCAACAAATCATCGCAATTTAAGTTCGGCACCGCCTTGTCCAGCCATGACTTTGGCCACGCAGCGCATCCAATCCTTCCAAACTGCCGGATCAGCTGTTTCACCATCGGCCAGATAGCTCATGCTGCCCAACAGCGAACCTAACTCGTCCGACTTTGTCCGCTGATACAGCTCTACCAAGAACTCGTACATCGCTAGATACGCGAGTTCGGGCGTCAAATTTTCAGTGTTCATTGCTATTTCCCTTTCGATAGTCCGGTAACTGGATTGAAGCTCCGTGGCGTCGTATTCAATCCGCCATTTTGGATAACTCCATTTCGGACACTCCCCCAAAGCTGAGTTCCGTTCGGCTGCGTTTGGGCAAACCACTGGTTACCAAACTGGTCGGTGCCCAAGCGATTCGCGGGGTTGTTGACCAAATTAACGAGCTTTTGCTGATTCTCTGGAGTATCCGTCAGATGACCGACATCGTCACGGAAGATGTGAGACAGTTGAGACGGATTGGTAGGCAAGCTATTGTTTGAGGCAGTTGAGTTGCTACCCGAGCCGTCACCACCACTACTGCCGCTCGAAAGCGTTGCATTACCCGGCGGAGTGCCAGATGTCGCCGTGACTGGCACCGGATACAAGCCGCATGCCAGCCCCTCCGCAGCCGCGCACAAAACTGCCGCGAGCGCCGTGACCACCGCGTATGCATGCCCCGTCCCATCGTTCGACCCGCCATCGGTTGGGTCGATGTTGTTCGGGTCATAGGCCGGCTGCGCCCCGTTGTGAGTAATCAGATAGTTGAGTTGTTGCGCAGAAGTCAAAGAGAACTGGGCTCCCGCCTCAAAAAGCGTCCACGCCGCGCCCACGAGCCCGCCGACCTTCGCGGCCGCCTCACTATGCTGCGCATCGTTATTCAGTGCTTCGTTTTGCGCCCACGTTGCCCCTGCCTGATAATTGCCACCTGCAAGTCCGGCCGCGCCACCACCTACCAGCGTAGCGAACGCCGCGAGCGTCGCCATTGCGCCGGGGTCTAGAGGCGCGCCGCTCGGGTCTATCATTCTGATGAAGTCAGGACTGAGCGCCGCACTCGCCGCCGAACCCAGCGCGCCACTTTCACAACCCGTGCCACTGGCCGCCCCCTCAGCGCATCCGAGGATGGCGTGCGCAAGGACATACTGCGGCGAATTCATTGGAATCAGTGAGCCGTCCGCGCTCGCCAAGTTTCCGATCGCAAAGGCGGCAGCAGCGCCCGCATCGCTGACCGCATCATTCCTCAAGTTAGTCAGGAAGCTGCCGCCTTGCAGTAACGTCTGCACGCTCGCCTGGATAGTGGCGGTTGCGCCCATTGCAATCGCCGCTGTCCCGATCGAACCGGTCGACGCCCCCGCCTGAGGGACCATCAAGCCACCCACGGTCTGCACGCCCGCTAGCGAAGCCAGACTGTTGGACGACGACGCCCACGACCAGCCGACACTGCCGTTACTAAACGTGATGCCATTGGTCAGTCCCGCTGTCAGCGCAGCTGTCGCGCCCGCCTCGAACATCGCCGCCACGCTGAACGAACCATCGCCGAATGCGGTCTGGCTCATCGCGCTGCTCATCATGCCGCCGACAGCTGCCGACAGTGCGACGTTGGCTGTGCCCGCGCTCACTACCGTCCCGCCTACCGTCCCTGCCGCTGCGAATGCCGACCCGGAACCGGCCGTGGCACCCGCAGCCGCGCCGATTCCCGGCGATGCCGCACCGGCAGACATCACCGAAATCGCCACGATGCACGCCATAATGAAGAGCGAGTCGTACCAGGCCATCCCGCCCGATATCTCGGTGTGCAGATTGTCGCTGACCGTGGTTTGCGTGAAACTGCTGCCCAGTTCGCCCTTCAGGCCCGCGAGCAACTGGGCGGTTGCGGCGTTGTCAACGGTACCGTTGGCATCAACCTTCTGCAACGCACCGCCAATCTGGTTGATCGCCTGAGCGTTGATGTCATAGTTCGCCGCCGACATGAACCCGCCCTGCTGTACCACGGTGCCCGTGGTCTGCTCAAGCAAGCCGTCGGTTATAAGCTGGTAGATAACACCTATGTCCGTCGAGCGCTGTTCATTGGTCAGCGTGCCCGTATTGACGGTGAGATTCTGTGCGGTAATCGAGCCGGTATTGAGGATGCTGTTCGCATAGTCCAGCGTGACGTTCGTGCCGGTGATTTCGCCGTCCGCGTTGACGACCGCATAGTTCCGCGGAAGGAGCACTTCAGGCATCAGCGCCTGAACGGTCGGACACACACCATTGCCCGTAACGGTGCAGCCCGGCTCGGGCACCGTCTCCTCGACGTACCAGAGCATTGGCGCATTGACCTGTGCCAACTGCTCCTCGGAAAGCTGCGTACCCAGCGCGATGTTGTGCTGTTCGGCGTACTGCAACGCTGCGCCATACAGCGCTTTCGTGTCTTGATTGCTTATCAACGACTGGCTCGAGCTGTCCGTCGCTGATGGCGTACTGTAAAAGCTCGACTTGCCGGTTGCGACGAGCGCTGCCTGCTCGACCTGCTGAGCCTGTGTATACGGGTCGTAGTAAAACTGCTTGACCGACGGCTGAAGACTCGCAGGCAACGCAGCGAGCAGCGCGGAAGGAGACAGGTCACCCGTGACAGCCGACGCCGGGTTATTCACAAGGTACGTGACCGAGCTGCCCTGCCCCGCGACAGTTTGCACAGACGGCACAACCGGCTTTCCGACGGTTGTCACACCGACGGGCACGCCGGTTGGTACACCCGCCGCTCCCGTCACCGAAACCGGCTGGCCGTTGAGGTTTGTCACCTGTCCTGCGCCGTTGACAGACGTTGTCGCACTTGCTGGCACGGCAGGCGGCCCAAGCGAAATCACTTGCCCGGAGACTGTCGGCGGTGGCGTGTACACATGCGGGTTCGTGAGGCCATTGACCAGACTGGAGCCGGAGAGCGCGACTGTCTGACCAACGACGTTCCCCGTGTTCGTCAGCGTGGGCGAATTCACCGACAGCGTGTTGCCCGCCTGGATGGTGCCTGGTACAAAATCGGACAAGCCCACCGCCGACGGTAGTCCGGCTGGGTCCTGGGCGTCACCGCTGTTGTAGGCGGCACCATAAAGCGTCGCGCACAGCGAGGGATTCGCCGCGCAGCCCCAGGTGCTGGTGCTTTGGCCTGCGGGCGAGCCGTGCCAGTATGCATTCAGGTACTGGTTGCCACTGGATGCGCTCGATGTCGCGTTGACAGTGACATTGTTGAGCGCCGTTACGAGACTGCCTGTATTGCTAAATGTTCCGGCCTGGATGCTGACGTCGTGATTCGCGGTGATCGTACCCGGGTTCGCCGACTGCACGTCGAGGTAAGCTTCACAGCCCTGGCTGCAGCCAGCGAACGGCGAACCGCTGCCGTAGTTCTGGTGAATCTGCGCCGGCGCGGCGATCGTGTTCGTGACGTTCCCCGCGTTAATCCGCGCGTCATTGCCGGCCGCGATCGCGCCCGACGTGTTCGTCACACTACCGGCCTGGGTGGCCGAACTCGCGGTCGTGCCAGCGCCGCCAATCACCACGTTATGGCCCGCGACCAGATCGCCGTAAGTGTTGCTGACGTTTCCGGCCGCAATGACGACGTCGTTACCTGCCGTCACTGTCGCGTTAGTCTGCTGATAACTGTACGACGTCGAGTTCGGATTGCTGGTCGCACTGCTGTTGCAGCCGGAAAAGCCCGGCGCGCATCCGGCTGTGGTCGTGAGCGTCGGGGTATTGGTGCCCTGGTTGGTGAAGCTGCCAGCCGAGACGTTCACGTTGTTGCCCGCCACAATCGAGCCGGCGTTGACGAGATTGCCGCCCGAGAGGTTCAGGTTATTCCCGGCGACGATCTGGCCAACCGAGCCCTGTACGGTAACCGAAGACGACGTTGACAGTGTCCCGACGGAGCCCGGCGCGCTAAGCGCGATACCGGAAGGGTCCAGACATGTACCACGGCTGTTCGGACAGCCATCGTTGCTGGGGGTGCCGTCGGCTGCATGGAAACTTCCCCAGATGGAAATCGTCTTCGGGGCCTGCGACAGGAAGCTGTTGATAGCCGATATGTCGACCGTGTCCGTCACGGTCGAGGTGTAGCTCGTGCCGCCGTTCGAGAGGGACTGGACGTTGATGCTCGCATCGTTGCCAGCAGTGACCGTACCACCCTGGTTATTCAATGCGTTCGCGTTTAGGCTGAGATTGTGCCCGGCTGCTATCACCGAGGAAGCGCCCCCCGTGCTGCCCGTCGTAGAGGTCGTCTCCGTTGCGGTGGGCAGTTGCAGGGTAACGGTCGAAATGCTTTGACTCGCATTGTCCGGCGTCTGCACGAACCACCGGTTCTGAACAATCGGATTGCCATTGCGGTCCGAGCCCGTGACGGTCGGGATTTCAACGAGCGTCACGGTATTGCCGTTCACAGCGGGGTTAACTCCACCACTACCAAAGCCTCCGTCCACTGAAAGCGCGTCGGCAAGCGAAACGCTTTTCGTGGTCGACGTCACGTTGCAGCAGGTCGTATCGCCACCGTGCCCGATCCAGCTTGCCACGTCGATGATCTCGGTACCCACGACCAGGCCCAGGGCGAGTGCCGTGTTATTCACCGTGGTGGTCGTCGTGGTCGTGCTACTCGACGTGGCGCCCGAGTTGCTGACGCTGTTCGCGTTTAGCGCCAGGTCATTGGTCGCAGTGAGCGTGCCGCCGACATTTGTGAGATCGCCTGTCAGGTTGACATTGAGATTTCCGCTGCCCGACGCGCTACCGCTGCCGCCAGCGCGAGTCGTGCCGCCCGAATTGTTGTAGCTCGAACCGCTGATGGTGAGTGTGTTCACCGCCGCAACGGTACCGGCGTTGCTACCTGAACCATTGAGGGTGAACGCGTCATTGGCTAGCACGCTCGCATTCGCCAGATTGGCAAATGCGCCATTGACGGTGAGATCACGCGCCGTTAACGTGCCCGAGTTCGTCACTGCGCCATTGAGCGTAAGCGTGCCTGCACCCTGATTGATCGCCCCTGCGTTGTTGATACCCTGACTTGCGGTGACGTTGACAGTCGTGCCGGGCAATGTCCAGGTGCCCGAATTGTTGATCGATCGGACCGAAAGATCGAACGCGTTACCGGCGTTCATGGAGCCAAAGGACCCCGCCGAAGGATCGACTGCCTGGTTCGCGAGATTCACCGTCAGGTTATGCTGCGCGAGAATCTGCCCGTTCGTGTTGTTGAACGTGCCATTACCGCCGTTAACGGTCACGCTTGCATCGCCGGTCGCGGACGTCGGATTGTTCACGTCACCCGCGAAGACCAGTCCGTTACTGTTGTTGAGCGAACCCGTCGTCAAGGACAACGCGTTCGTCGCAAGCAGCCCGCCCGTATTCGTCGTTCCGCCCGACGCGGCGAGGTGAATGGTCGGCCCGTAGATCGTGCCACTGTTGTCAATGTCGGCCGCGTTGACCGTCATCGTTTGCAACGACGAAAGGCTGCCCTGATTGGTCACCGTGGACCCGGACACCTTCAGGTTCCCGGCGGCCATCTGCGTTCCGACGTTGGACACCGTGCCACCGGTCAACGTCGCATCGCCCTTGTAAGCGGCCGTACCGCCCGTTGTCAGTGCCGTCGTGGCGCTCGCGCTGTACGTGCCGCCGATTACTGCGTTGGCCGTCGTCACGTTTGCCCCGATCAGGGTCGCGTTGCCGTTCACACTCAATGCGGGCGCGCTCGCACTGAAAGTCGCATTCAGTTGACCGGCCGACGTATCGAGACTGTTCGCCGCGGTGGCAGCCAGCGATCCGCCGATTGCCATCCCCTGCGTCGTAATGTTTGTGCCCGTAAGCGTCGCATTGTGCGAGACAGTGGTCTGGCCACCCAGTGTCAGGTTCTGGGCGGCGTTCAGCGTTGCATCGCCCGCCGCCGAAACGGGACCGTTCGCGGTAAGACTGCCGTGTTGCGCATTCAGGTCGACATTCCCGAGGCTCTGGGTACTGCCCTGCGCCGTCACATCTGTACCAGCGCTCACTTTCATATCGCCACCGGACAGCGCATTGCCAGCCAATGTCGCATTACCGGTTGCAGCGGTCAGCGTTTCGGTACCGACCGCAGTCGTAGCACCAATGGCGAGATTCTGGCCACCGGTTGCGCTGAGATTGTTGCCTGTCTGGATCGCACCCGACACGGCGACATTGCGGCCAGCACTGAGCGTCGTGTCGTTCGCGACGCTGACATCGCCCGTCCCGGTGATGTCGCGTCCTGCTACGATCGATGCATTGCCCGAGCCGTTCACGTTCAGTGCACCGTTGAGCGTGACATCGCGCGCAGCTGTCACAGTTGCATTCTGGCCGGTATGCACGTCGCCAGCGACCGTCACATCCTGGCCCGCCGTGATCGTCGCCTGCCCAGGCGTCGTCAATGCTCGGTTGACAGCGACGCTGCCCGTCGAAGAAGTGATCGCCGTTTCACCCTGGGACGACACCGTCCCGCCAAGGTTTACGCCCTGCTGGCCCGCGACGTCCAACTGACCGTTGGTCGTGACATTGCCCGTGGTCGTCGCGGTGCCTGTCGCGCCAGTGAGCGACACGTCGCCGACAGCAGCGACAGAACCGTTGACCGTCGCGTTGTGTGCGGCCGTCAATGTCACCGTGCTACCGCCCTGTGCCGCACCATTGATTGTCAGGTCGCGCCCGGCGACAGCCGAGATAGTGCCCGGCGCACTGAGCGCGGAATTGACGGTTAGATCGCCCGACAAGGCATGGAGTGCCAGCGTCTGACCCGTGACGGAGCCAACTGTCATCGAGTCCGATGCAGTGAGCGTCGAGTTGCCATTCGAAGCGACAGACGCAGCGATGACATTACCGCCCGACGTCATGCTGACATTCTGGCCCGCAGAGACCGAGCCCGTCGACGAGATATCGCCGCCTGCGTTGACTGTGTAGTTCTGGTTCGCAAGTCCGGTGCCGGAAATGGATGTCTTGCCGGTACTCGCCAAACCGACGTTCTGGTTCGCATAAGTGTCAGCAACCGAGACATCGCCATTGGCATTGACGACGACGTTTCCGGTCGTCGCCATCAGCGACCCCTGCATGTTGACGCCAAGTCCAGCCGCTGTTCCGACGATATAGACCTGCCCGGTCGTCACCGAGCCGAAGCGGCTGGCATCAATCGCATAGCTGCCCGCAGGCAGTCCTGCCGAAGACGCAGTATTGGCTGAGCCGTTCGAGGACAGTGCGTATCCGATCCCCGTCGCGTCCGAAGATGTGGGTGATACGAGCTGGTTGCCGGTGATGATGTTGACGCGCTGGCTCGCGTTAAGTGGCGCGTTAAGGCTGACCGTTTGCGCGATGAGATCGAGGTTGCCGACCGTTCCCGCAATGCCGACACCGGGCGTGCCGTCGCTACCTGGCGGGCCATTGATCGAGATGTTGCCCGAATTCACGCTATATGCCAGCGCACCAGCATGTGTGAAATCGGTCGAGCTGCCGCCCGCTGCCGTGATGAACTGGGGCGTGCCCGTGGTCAGCGTAAGGTTTGAAATGTTCGTGAGCGAAGTCCCGCCCGGAATCGAGATGCCGTTCGGGTTTGCGATGATAAGCGCTGCCGTGTTGCCGAAGATTTCCAGCGGACCCGCAAGCACAGAAGCATACTGCGATCCGGTGGACGTTACCTGTGCAAGGATCGTAGACGCAGTACGTCCTGCCAGATTTGGATTCGCGCCGACCTGGCCGCCGATGAGCGATGTGCCGGCAATCGGGCTATTGTTAAAGATCAGGCCTTCAGGACCAGACGAAAGCGTCTGGAACTGCGAAACCGAGAGCCCCTGCGCATTCGGCGCAGCAATGTTGATTACCGGTACGCCGACTGAGCTTTGGGTAACGGTCGGCTGAAACGGAATCGGCGCACGAGGATCGACAATAGGCGCCGCATGTGCAGTCGCATCTGCGAGAAATACGGCAGGCGCGAAGTACATCACCACGACCATGACGGACGCAGTTGCACGCATCCACAACGAGTAGCGTTTCGGTCCCGCTTCGGGACCGTGCATCAGGCAGTTACTCTCGCGTGCTGCTGTTTGTTGTGTTAATCGGTTAAAGCTCTCTCGGATCGGTCGGCGCATGGAATACCGCTGTTATTCTTTTGTTTGTCACGTCGAGAGATTGCGCAGCAACGCTAGTGCTGTACTGGCTTTTGACCATTACAGCCTACGATTTCCGGTTCACGTTTCCGTGCCGGTCGTTATCGAATAGAGCCACCCGCCCCCGGACGTGCGCCGCAAGCGGCGCAGGCCATCTCTCGTTTTTGTCACATCGCAGGCAATTTACCAGAAACATTTTGTTACACCCATCACATGAGCAAAAGTCGATGCAGTGAAACAACATTTGATGCACGGCGCATGGTCTCGTGCAAATAAACCTGGTTCCTGAGACGTCTTACCTACAATATCCTTTCAGATTAGATTCATTATCTGAATTTTGCCGAAGCACTCATGCGATACGTTTGTGCCTGAGAGAAGAAAATTAAACGCCTTTGCCGTCTAAATGCGTGACTACTCGAAAGCCGACTACGTCAACCAATCGACTGCGCCCGCGAGCGAAGGGCGCCTATTGCACGCACATTGCCTGATCTCGAATCTGGCCGTATACGACCCTTACTACCAGTCGGCCGTCGCGGCTCCAAGAGCAGGTAGCCACGGCGCTTTTTTTCTCTATGCAGCTGAGTGCTCTAGCTGAGGAAGAGATCGAGCCGGAGATTGAAGAAATATTATCCAGAGCCGATGGTTCAGCCGATTCTTTTAATCAATCTGGCTCGCTTCCAGAAAAATTGGCCGGCAAACTTGGTTGTAGAATCAGCACTTCCCGCAGTGAAAATTCTACTTCTCTACATATCACCTGCGATGAATCCCTCGTAATGTCACGGACACGATCGTTACGATTTGTCGGTGCAATCCCTAAGGACTGGCCTTTAGAGTTAGTGGCAACCAAGCGCTATACGGTAATGGGTAAAGTCGCAGTATTGCTCGGTGCTTTTGCGGTGCAGGATTCTTTCAAAGATCCGACGATCCAATCAATCCATGTCGACTGCACTTTTGACGTGTTTAATGCCGCTTCGCAGAAAATTAATGCCCCGATATTTGCTTTAAATGTCAGCCGCAGTGATTATGCGGCGAAAAGCGACGCAACGGATGACCTTCATCGGGCTCTGAGATTTTTCGATGCTGATAAGTTTAGCAGCCAATATAAAAAAGGGCGTGCTGACGAGTGGGACTAGGCGTGCATAGGCGCGTAAATCGTCCTTCAGCGGTCATCAAAGTCAGTCTTTGCCCGTCCCAATAGACCTGACCGAGGGCAAATCGCAAAAAAATAATTTACAAAATGTTCCTCGCTGCCATCAAGGCCACGTTCCGTCGCATCAGTCGATGTGAGATGCAAGTCACCAATTGATTATGAATTGGCTCGCTCAAAAAGCGGCGTTTTCCCAGGTTTCCGCCCAAATATTTTCATGCCAATTCAGTTAGATATCTTGATTTGGCAATCACGAAACCGTCGCGCAAAAAATCCCGGTGTTTCCGACGGCCCGTATCGCCCTTAGTCGTTCGACATTCGTCAGGCCCTGCGAGGTGGCACTAGTTGCTCGCGAGGCAAGTGGCCGCTCTGTGGGGCGCAGCCGACGTTTTAGTGTCCAAGTCGCAGTAGGGGCGAGCGTCGCTTGTTGGCCGCCCTGCGTCGCACGATCGAAGACGACGGTCACTCTCACTTTAAGCACGCGGCTTGCCGTTGATACATAGCTTGCGAATAGGGAAGGAGATCGTCGTCGTAACGGGAGCTGTATTTTCCGTAGCCGAGGAACTTGTAGTAAATGTTCATCGTCTGAATATGTGACGGTGCCCAGAACGTCCATACCCATTCACTGCCTGGCTCCTTGAGGCTCCGAGCGGCGTCTCCATCGGCCCATGCGGGATGCATGCGGGAAGATAGTTGCCGCGCCCGTCCGCGCAATACCAAACTTCATGAAGGTAACCTAGCGCCTTCGTCATCCAATACCGCCTTTGTGACTTTTTCTTTGGGTGCGCGAGTTGTCGACGATTGTCCTGGAGACATCGAGTGGCCGACGTTAGCCGCCCCCTGCCGGACGCGAATGTCGCCACCCGGAGCGAACGTTCGCGTTTCCTCTGCTGATCGTCCGGTGCAAAGTACAACGGTCGTTCACTCCAGCAATTCGCTGCATCGGAGTTATGCCGCCCGGGTGTCACCGAGCCGAAACTATCACGCATCTCAACGCTTCCTGCTCAACCCCCACTCGAACTCGGCATTGTATGGCGTTGTGCAAGCCTATCTAATTTGATTGGCAAGCGACAGAAGCTCGTCCGCCAAGACGGTTAGCCAACGCGTTTGCACGCCGCTTACTGGATGGACCGTGTACGCTCGCAAAAAACGCCCGGCTCTCGGACCGAAACGCGCACCCGCAAGTCCCATTGTCGTCGCGTGAAATTTCTGCATTGTGCCCGCCGACGCGTGAGCGATATGGTGCCGAACGTCGGCCAATCGCGTTATCTGATTTACTGCGCTACTTAACACTAGCTCATGCGGGGCGGAAACCAAAAACTTCTGTGAGCGGGCGATCACAACGTTTGGATTGTGCCAAAGCAAATAGGCCCTCCCGTTCAGCACCATCTGTTCCGCTGCTGCGAGAGTTGCGGCACGCGTGTAAGTTGGCTGGAACCCGATAGCATTCCCCCCACTGGTGTAGCCGCAAAGTAAGCGGTAAAACGATTCCTCTAGAAGTTTTTCCCACAGCGCAAAAATCCGGAGGTAGGCAAGTTCGTAAATTGATTCGAGCTTCCCAAAGGTAAACGCCCTCCTCCCTGCCGAGCCCACCGGCGCAGCCAAACGTACCAATTCGGCGGCGGCGGCCAATTGAATTGGTTGGTTCACTGCTGTGAGGAAGGAGTCACATACACCACTTAACGTCCGCGGAGCCATGGATCAATCGTCGAAGGATCTCTTATACAACTCTTGAAAGCGAATTTCCCGCGGTCGAATATTATCGGTTTGACTTGAGGCTGCTGCTACAAAATGTTCCATGCCGGCTGACGCAGCCTTTCGCTCGCGAGCATGAACGAGAGCGTCTGACAGCTGACGTACTGCCGTATTAACTGACAATCGTTCGTCTTTAGTCAGCGACTGCTTATTCGTTGGAAGTTCAATATTCTTTAGACCGAATCTACGATGATATATCACACAGAACAACGTGTAGAACAAAGGAGTCTTCCGAAACTCGAGTTCGGACAAGGTTTCGGGAAAAGCATCATTAATATCGTCGAGAACTTCCCTAAATTGCTTCGTTGCGCGCTCACGATCACCAAACTGTTCGTCGTACTCCAAGTAAAAACGGTCTATTGATTTCTTTTTATCCTGCATGCCGTCCAACTCAGCGATCAATAACTCGCTTACAAATTCAACTTCTACCATGCGAGCGACGTCTCGCTCTGAGAACATTTTATGAAGGCGCCAAAACTGTAGATGATCTCGAGCAAGAGTTTCGGCAGTCTGTCGAAACAGTCCAAAAAACTCACCATTTCGGAGCTCTTGACTATTGAGCTGGACCGAATAAATATTCAGACGCGAAAAAATCTCCAAAACCTGCTCGTCCGATATACCCCTAAACGTTTCCGTCGAAAATCCATAAGTCAGAATCGCGCGCTGCTCGTCTTCGTTAAGAGCGTCAAAAAGCTTTCCCCTCCAAGGCGCGTCAAGGGTACGAGAAAGTTTAAATTTGCCATCGACATAGTCCAAGACAGCTGACAACCGCTGCTGCCCATCGATAACTTCACGAATCGCCTTCTTCTTATCCGCGGATTGCACAACCCGCATATAAATGGGAGGAATTGGCATCGCCCGCAGTATGGTGTCTATAAAGTAAGACCGTGCCGCAGGCAGCCATACAGATCGACGCTGGAACTTCGGGGAGAGAATCAGTGCTTGTGACTCCCTCCATTCCATGAAGTCTTGCGGAGTGTATGTGGATCGATCTGGCTTAAGCGCTAGGTTCATCGCGGTTGCATTTATGGGAGCTTCGTAAAGGGACAAATGTATCGCAAAGCCGTATCTTACACACCCCGCACGTTCGCATGCTATCGGTGGGTCTGCAGACGACATAGTCCAAGGCTTTGATCAAACCTCTATTTCATTTCAATTCGTGAATCAAGGGGGCGCATCGCCCGCAGCGAGGCGGCTCGGTCATGCCCGGCAACATGTGCCGCGTTTGCTCGCTGGGCCGTACGTTGACAATTGAATGGCCGGCTCCTGACTGGAACTGACGCCTGAATGTCTGAGACATGCCGCGAGCAAACGACGCTTCCTGGCCCCAACGCGTCCTTGGCATATGTCGGCGTTTAACCCCGCGTCTGATGCGACTCCGGCGACGCTCCGGCCAGTCGCTCAAACCGATGACCATGGCAGTCGCATCTCGCTCTCTCAGCTGGGGCTCAAATGGGTACACCGTAACGAGCCAGTGGCTCGGGTGCTGGCGCTTGGATCAACAGGGTCAACCGTCAATTTGAGCCATGCTATAATTGATCCATCAAGTCTAATGATCCAGACAAATCATGCGCAAGCTCTATTACGGTCGGATCTCCACCACCGACGGCCAGTCCTCGGTGAGCCAGTACGACGACGCCAGAGCCCACGGGGTGCAGGACAACGACGTTTTCATTGACGAGGGCGTGAGCGGCTACCATGTCGCCCCTGACGAGCGGGAACAGTGGCGCAAAGCGGAGCACGATCTGCGGCACGGCGGCATCCTCATCGTGCGCTGGCTCGACCGGATCAGCCGCCGTTATGACGAACTCCATCGGACCATGCGCCGCTTAATGGACCTCGGCGTGCGAGTCGAATGCACACTCAACGGGATGGTTTTTGACGGCAAGGCCAAAGACCCCATCGAGAAAGCAACGCGAGATGCTGTGTTGGCGTTCATGGCCGCGCAGGGTGAAGCCGACTACCGCAACCGAGCGGAGATGCAGCGTCGCGGTGTAGCGATCGCGAAAGCAGAAGGGAAATACAAGGGGCGCGCCCGATCCCACGACTACGCAGCCATCAAGGCGTGGCGCGCTGAGAGCGGTGCGAGCATACGCGAGACCGCTGAGAAGTTCGGTGTGGGGACGGCAACGGTAAAACGGGCGTGTGCGGAGCACATGCCGTCCTGACTGGCGGCAAAGCGAGAATCGAAGTGCCCCGTATCGGCCCCGCGCATATCGACTGCGGAGTGAGGCATGTGCGTGTGTATTGCCATTGGGTGCGATGCGTGAGAGGATATGCAGTCGGCGCGGGTAGACAGGCACAGCGCGTTTTAGCCTTCTTGGTTTGTGCGCGGAATGTCTCCCGTTGCCGATGCGCCCCTCAAGTGTTCCCCAAGATGTCCTTGCGTCGCCTCGGCTCATACACAGTATAAAAACTATATTGAGCTAAACCGCCGTTTCCGGCGTGCTTGCGCAAGATGACTTTGACAACCGCTGTTTGTCTAAACGAAAAGCTCACTACCGCAATCGCGTAGACAAGTTCGACGGGTTTTCCCTTCGCGGGCCGGATTTCTTTGAGGTCCTCCTCTTTAGTGGTGGAAATGACCCGTTTCGCTACGCCCAGCAGTTGGAAGGATTGAAGTACGACGAGTCGTTTACGCTTGGGGCGTGTGATATGTCGCCATCCGTCTCGTGAAAACTGAACGACTGGACCACCGTCAGCCAGTCCAACTCCCAATGAAAGGACACTGGTGTAATAGCGGCGAGCGGCCTGTTGGATGTGGATTTCCTGAGGATTCAGTTTGCTTGGAATCGAGACTCGTTCGGTGAGATACGAAAAATCCGTTGCCTTCGCGACTATACGGCGCATCAGCATGTCGCGATAAAGTGTGCCGCAAAGTGACGCGATTTTCTTGCGGGCAGAAGCGTCGAACAATTGATTGCTGGGTACTGCCGCCTGCGCTTTTGTCAAAACGCCCGGCGCGCGGAGGTCTACCCAGGTTGCTTCAAGGGTCTTCGCGTGTACATGTACCATGATCGCTGCACCAACAACACGGCGCCAACGCTCAATATTCATCTTCAGCTTCTCAGCTGCGATAGGAACCGAGGTTTTGCCGCCAACTCCCGGATTCTTCTTTGTGCACTTCACCTGAACGAAGACAATTTGGCCGGTAGGAATACCGTTGGACTCAAGGAATATTAGCCCATCAACGCCATCATCATGTTGACTTTCAAGCTGCTGCCAACGACCATTCCACTCGTGCAGCACAACGCGTTCGACGACGTTGATACCTATTTGCCCCGTTCTCTGAGTTTGCATGCTCATGTTTTTTATACTCCGCGGTAAAGTCCGATTACCGTCTGGCGACTAGCGCCCAGACGACAAACCGAGTCGGACATCGGGCATCTTTGGCAGCAGTGGTCGATAGCGGGCGTTGAGATTGCGTATGCGTACGAAATCCACATTCGAATACATATTCGGTGGCGTCGTTACCCCGGTCCAAGGCGAGCGGCGCAAAGGCTCCATATCCTTGGCCCACTTAGGCGTGGAATAGCGTCCCGCCCAAGTCGCAAAAATCTCTAGTTGTCGACAGATAGCTAACTCATCGCCTGTCAATTCGAGACCTGCAAGGGCAGAAATGTCGCTCAGATGGTGACTCCAAAGCCGTTTGGCAACCGCTTTATCCTCACGCGCCAAGCTCTCTTGGACTTCCCTTTGGGAAAGCGCAATACCCTTAAAAAGTACCTCCATCGCGAGCGCTCCCAACATCATTGCGTTTGCCCCAATTTCCGGGATGCGGGGCACAGGAGCGCCGGCGCTTTGGACAGCGCGTCGAATATTATCCCCGAGGTCTCGAGTGTGCTGCTCTGCGAGGAGGTTGAACGAGCGCATGAGCGAATCCGAATCGGCTGCCCATACCCTCGGATCAACCTTGAGCAGATCGAACTGCAAACGCCAGTACTCTTGGGAATCTTCTTTTTCTTCATCGAACATAATCGGGCTCTGATTGCAAATCGCTTCGGGCTTCGGGTGGGCCCCTCGATACAACCCAGTCGTGCTCTCGAAGCTTAAACGATTTGATAGTCGAATTGTGAGTCGAAAAGCAAAAAACCCCGTAAGTCGTTGACTATACGGGGTTTTCAGTTGATTTCTGGCGGAGAGACGGGGATTCGAACCCCGGATAGGTTATTAACCTATACACGCTTTCCAGGCGTGCGACTTAAACCACTCATCCATCTCTCCGGCGGGGAGGCGCATTATAGCAGATTCCATCGCCATTGCCACCTCGTCTGGAAGGACAGCCATCAAGGATGGCGGATATAGTCCACCAGCGCTCGCGTGTAGGCGTCCGGCTTGCGGTCCACGAGGCTCACGAGCACCGTCACCAGAAACCCCGCCGGCACACCGAACACGCCCGAGCTGATCGGCTCGATGCCGAACCAGCGCGGCCCGACAAAGCCCGTCAGCTGCGTGAAGAACGGATACGTCGACACGATGTACCAGATGCACACCACCAGCCCCGCCACCATGCCCGCCACCGCGCCCAGACGCGTCGTCCGCTTCCAGAACACCCCGAGCACCAGCACGGGAAACAGACTCGACGCCGCCAGCGAAAACGCCGCGCCCACCAGAAACAGGATGTTTCCCGTATTCAGCGACGCCACATAAGAAGCAAACAGCGCCACCCCGAGCAGCAGGATCTTCGAGATCGTCACCCGCTTCTGGCTCGACGCCTCGGGATCGACCATGTGGTAGTACACGTCGTGCGAAAGCGCATTGGCGATCGTCAGCAGCAGGCCATCGGCGGTTGAGAGGGCCGCCGCCAGCGCGCCTGCCGCGATCAGCCCCGACATCACATACGGCAGCCCCGCAATCTCCGGCGCGGCGAGCACGACCATGTCCGGCTGCATCTGGATCTCGCTCCAGCGCACGATGCCGTCGCCGTTCACATCGGCGATGCTCAGCAGGTACGGCTCGACACGCCGCCACTGCATCACCCACTGCGGCAAGTCGGAAAACCGATGCCCGACCAGATTCGACAGGATCTCGTACTTGATCAGCACCGCGAGCACGGGCACCGTCAGATAGAACAGCGCGACGAAGAACAGCGTCCAGCCGACCGAGCGCCGCGCCGACGCCACCGAGGTCGTCGTGTTGTAGCGCGTGAGGATATGCGGCAAGCTCGCCGTTCCCAGCGAAAGACACAGCAGCAGCGACAGGAAGTTGCGCAAATGCAGCCCCCTGTCTTCCTCGTTCGCGGCGGGAAACGGCTCGTGCATCGGCACGGGCGACGCCGCGCGCTGCATCATCTCGTCGCGTTGCTGCGCCCAGACAATCTGCGCCGTCGCCGGATCACGCGGAAAGCGCGCGATGCGCCGCTCCAGACCGGCGATCTCGCGCAACGGCCCGTTATGCCGCCGCAAATCGTCGAGCTGCGCGGTGAGGCGATCCTTCTCGTCGATATACGACTGAGGCAGACTGTCTATCTGCGTCTGGATCAACGCAGCGCGCATCCGGTAGTCGTCGCGCACCGACTGCTCCGACGGCGCATCGCGCACCTGGCGCTCGAGCGATTCGACGCGCTCCATCAGACGCCCATAGCTGAGTTGCGGCACCCAGCCGAGCCCATCCTTGTGAGCAATCATCGACACAGGTATCAGGAACGCGAGGATCAGGATGATGTACTGCGCAACCTGCGTCCACGTCACCGCGCGCATGCCGCCGAGAAACGAGCACACCAGAATGCCCGCGAGCCCGCAGAAAATGCCGATCGCAAAGTCGACGCCGATAAAGCGCGTCGCGATCAGCCCGACGCCCTGGATCTGCGCAACGAGATAAACGAACGAGCACAGGATCGCCGACAACGCCGCCAGCCCGCGCACCGCGTTGCTCGAAAAGCGCGTGCCGAGAAAATCGGGAATCGTGTAGCGCGCGAGCTTGCGCACGTATGGCGCAAGCAGAAACGCGACGAGGCAATAGCCGCCCGTCCAGCCCATCATGTACGCGAGACCGTCGTAGCCCGTCGCGTACAGGGTGCCCGCGAGGCCGATGAACGAGGCCGCCGACAGCCAGTCCGCCGCCGTCGCCATGCCGTTGAACGCAGACGGCACGCGCCGCCCTGCCACGTAGTATTCGACGAGATCGGAAGTTCGCGACAGCAGGCCGATCACGGCATACACGGCAATCGGCACGAACAGAAACACGTAGCCGATCCATGTGCCCGGCCCGTTGGCAGCCTCGATGCGCCACAGCAGATAGATGAAGACCAGAAAGCCGAGCGTGTAGAGCGAATACGAGCGGATCAGCCGATGCGCGAGCTTCAT
The DNA here is from genome assembly GCF_020177535.1 of Paraburkholderia sp. XV. NCBI lineage: Bacteria > Pseudomonadati > Pseudomonadota > Betaproteobacteria > Burkholderiales > Burkholderiaceae > Paraburkholderia > Paraburkholderia sp. XV. The sequence goes on from NZ_JAGUUD010000020.1 coordinate 53,495, forward strand.
CGGTCGGCAGCGCGCTCGGCGAAGTCGTCGCTCGGGCTGGCCGCGAGCGCGCGCTGGAGCGCCGCGTCGGCGCGCTGCATCAGCACGATATACACGACGATCAGCGCCACATACACGAGAATCGCCCCTTGCGCGCCCATGTAGAACGGCAGGCTGAAGCCCGCGAAGCGCACGTGCTCCAGGGTTCGCGCGATGAGCGGCACGACGAACGACACGAAGCAGCCGATCAGCATCAACGCCACGATCAACACGACATTGAAGCGCCAGTAGCGCGCGTGCGCACGCGCCATCGCCGCCGTCACGGGCGGCGGCTCGGGCACGGGATTGATCGTGAATCGCGAGGTGTCGTGTGGCGCGGCCATGCGGCTATTTATCAAAAAGGGGTTGCGTCGGCAATCGGGGGTGTCCGCGCAACGAACGATGTCGCGCCGCGCCGGAACAGCATGAGCGCATGAAAAAACGGCGCATCCGCATCGGACGCGCCGTTTGATGCTGCCAGGGCGTTACGCCCTCACAGCCCGCAACATCAGCGCGACTCGCCCAGCTGATCCAGAATGGCCGGGTTCTCCAGCGTCGACACATCCTGCGTGATCTCTTCGCCCTTCGCGAGCGAGCGCAACAGGCGGCGCATGATCTTGCCCGAACGCGTCTTCGGCAGGTTGTCGCCGAAGCGGATGTCCTTCGGCTTTGCAATCGGACCGATTTCCTTGCCGACCCAGTTGCGCAGTTCCGCCGCGATCTTCGCGGCCTCTTCGCCTTCGGGACGCGAGCGCTTCAGCACGACGAACGCGCACACCGCTTCGCCCGTCGTCTCGTCGGGGCGCCCGACCACGGCCGCTTCCGCGACCAGCGGATTCGCCACCAGCGCCGACTCGATCTCCATCGTGCCGAGACGGTGGCCCGACACGTTCAGCACGTCGTCGATACGGCCCATGATCGTGAAGTAGCCGGTGTCCTTGTCGCGCACCGAGCCATCGCCCGCGAGATACAGCTTGCCGCCGAGCTCTTCGGGGAAATAGCTCTTCCTGAAACGCTCCGGGTCGCCCCAGATGGTGCGGATCATGGCCGGCCACGGACGCTTGACGACGAGAATGCCGCCCTGCCCGTTCGGCACGTCCTGGCCCGTTTCGTCGACGATCGCGGCCATGATGCCCGGCAGCGGCAGCGTGCACGAACCCGGCACGAGCGGCGTCGCGCCCGGCAGCGGCGTGATCATGTGGCCGCCCGTTTCCGTCTGCCACCACGTATCGACGATCGGGCAACGCGAGCCGCCGACGTTCTCGTAGTACCACACCCATGCTTCCGGATTGATCGGCTCGCCGACCGTGCCGATGATGCGCAGCGTCGACAGGTCGTAGCTCTTCGGATGCACCTTCGCGTCGGCTTCGGCTGCCTTGATCAGCGAACGGATCGCCGTCGGCGCCGTGTAGAACACGCTGACCTTGTGCTTCTGGATCATGTCCCAGAAGCGGCCCGCGTTCGGATACGTCGGCACGCCTTCGAACACGACCTGCGTGCCGCCGAGCGCGAGCGGGCCATACGTGATGTAGCTGTGTCCCGTGACCCAGCCGATGTCGGCCGTGCACCAGAAGACGTCGGTGGGCTTCCAGTCGAAGGTCCACTTCATGGTCTGCGCGGCCCACAGCAGATAGCCGCCCGTGCTGTGCTGCACGCCCTTCGGCTTGCCCGTCGAACCCGACGTGTAAAGAATAAAGAGCGGATGCTCGGCGCTGACCCACTCAGGCGGGCATTGATCCGATTCGTTCGCGGTGATCTCGTGCATCCACAGATCGCGCTTGTCGTCCCAGCCGATCTTGCCGCCCGTGCGCCGGTAGACGATCACGCTCTTGACGGCCTCGCAGCCGCCCATCGCGAGTGCCTCGTCGGCGATGTTCTTCAGCGGCAGCGCCTTGCCGCCGCGCATCTGCTCGTCGGAGGTGATCAGCGCGACCGCGCCGACATCGACGAGACGCTCGTTCAGCGACTTCGACGAAAAACCGCCGAACACCACTGAGTGCGTCGCGCCGATCCGCGCGCAGGCCTGCATCGCGACAATGCCTTCGACCGACATCGGCATATAGATGACGACGCGATCGCCCTTTTTGATGCCGCGCTTCTTCAACGCGTTCGCGAAGCGCGACACGCGTTGCAGCATGTCGTTGTACGTGACGTTGGTGACGGTGCCGTCGTCGGCTTCGAAGATGATCGCGACGCGCTCGCCGTTGCCCGCTTCGACATGCCGGTCGATGCTGTTGTACGACGCGTTCAGTTCGCCGTCTTCGTACCACTTGTAGAAAGGCGCGTTCGATTCGTCGAGCACCTTCGTGAAAGGCTTTTTCCAGCTGAGCGTCTCGCGCGCCAGCCTGCCCCAGAAGCCTTCGTAATCGCGCTCGGCCTCGGCGACGAGCGCCTTGTACGCGTCCATGCCGGACACAGTGGCCTGCGCCGTCGTTTCGGCGGAAGGCGGAAACACGCGGCGTTCTTGAAGAACCGATTCAATCGCAGACATCGACTACCCCTTGGTGAAGATGAAACGTCAATCCTTGCGGGTGCGCGCGCGATGCGTGCCAGCCGTGGCCGGCGCAGCGCGTCGCTCCATATCGTCATACCCGTCATCGTGGCGCCGCACATGATGTTGTCGCACGGCGTGTCTCCCACCCTCGTGCGCATCGGCACCGATGCGCACACAGCGATTCGGCGAATGACCACTGCGGCGTCGCACATCGGGCGCGCCGCATGCCTTCATCAGCTTCGATCACTTCCCACGATAAGCGTTGCTACTTACCGCGTTCTTACGTGAACGGCCAGCGCGTGTCAGGATAAACACCAGGTGCGGCGCAGCAAGCAGTCCGCAAGGCGGGTTGGACGGCACAGCCGTTTTGCACCCTTGTTAGCGCCCTTTTACAATGCTAACTGATCTCGCCGTCCGGATTCCAGCTTGAACCGCTACTCACTGTTCCTGATCGCCGCGATGCTGCTGGTCGGCAGCAATGTCGGCATCGGCAAGTCGATTGTCGCATTCGTTCCCGTTCCCCTCTTTGCCCTGCTGCGCTTCGTGATCGCCATGGCCGTGCTGTGGCCGCTGTTGCGCGTGAGCAAGCTGCGCCGCGTGAAGGCGGGCGAATGGTTCAATCTCTTCCTGCAAGCGCTGTTCGGCACCTTCGGCTTTACGCTGCTGATGCTCAACGGCGTGCATCGGACCAGCGCGGTTGCGGCGGGCGTCATCACGAGCACGATTCCCGCCGTGGTCGCGCTGTTCTCGTGGATCTTCCTCAAGGAAAAGCCCGATCGCCGCGCACTGGCGTCGATTGCGCTGGCGATCGCCGGCGTGGTCGTCATCAATCTCGCGCACGCGGGCGCCGCCACGGGCGCATCCAGTGAAAGCTCCTTCGCCGGCAACCTGATGGTGCTCGGCGCGGTCTGCTGCGAATCGCTCTATGTGATCCTGTCGCGCCGGCTCACGCAGACCCTCGCGCCCATCGACATCTGCGCGTACACGCACCTGTTCGGCCTGTTGCTGATGCTGCCGCTCGGCGCGTCGTCGCTGTTCGCCTTCCATTACACGAGCGTGCCCGCCGGCATCTGGACCTTGGTACTGTGGTACGGCCTGTCGGCGAGCATCTTCTCGTTCTGGCTGTGGATGAAAGGCATCCGCCACGTGCCGGGCAGTCTCGCGGGCGTGTTCAGCGCGGTGCTGCCCGTCGCCGCCGCGATCTACGGGATCGTGTTCCTCGACGAGCGGCCGACGCTCGCGCATGGCGTCGCGCTCGCCTGCGTGGTCGCGGGCATCGCCCTGGCGAGCCTGAAGGCGCGGCGCGTGCCGCCCGTCGCCTCCTAGCGCGAAACCGGCACGAAAAACCGGCACGAAGCAAGGCATGGCGCACGCCCGCTGCGCCACGCTGTCCCGGGCGCCAACTGCCCGGGTGCGCGCCTCGACATGGCTGTCATGGATCACGCTGTACAATATCGCGCCCAACGCGCTTCGCCGGCCGGCTTCACCGCCGGGGCCGCTGACTGCCGGCTGTTCGCTCTTCACGCGATCCGCCGCCGTCGATGCGAGCGCGTCCGTGCCCGCCGTATCCGTCGCCACGATCCGTCACCAAGAAGCGCCAACACTACGCCGACCCTACATGACCGCTCCGCGTCCCACTCTGCCCGGCCAGCCGCGCCGCATGCGCCTTCTGCCCTCCGTGATCTTCATGAGCCGCTGGCTGCAGGTGCCGCTGTATCTGGGCCTGATCATCGCGCAGGGCGTTTATGTCGTGCTGTTCGCGAAGGAAGTCTGGCACCTCGTCACGCACGCCATGACGCTCGACGAAACCAACATCATGCTCGTCGTGCTCGGCCTGATCGACGTGGTGATGATCTCGAACCTGCTGATCATGGTGATCGTCGGCGGGTATGAAACCTTTGTCTCGCGCCTCGGCCTGGAAGGTCATCCTGACGAGCCCGAATGGCTCGACCATGTGAACGCGGGCGTGCTGAAGGTGAAGCTGTCGATGGCGCTGATCGGCATCTCGTCGATTCATCTGCTGAAGACCTTCATCGACCCGGACAAGCACACGCAGCAGGCCGTGATGTGGCAAGTCATCATCCACGTCACGTTCCTCGTGTCCGCGCTGGTGATGGCATTCGTCGACCGCCTGACCACGCATACGCACCCGGAGCATTTTCACGAGCCCGCCGCACGCGGCGCGGCGCACGGCAAGAACACAACGATTTCCAACTCCCCTGAAGGCGCCTGACCGGCCGCATTGTCACGCGGCCGCGATACAAAACGCCACACTGCCCCACTGAGCCTAGCCATGACCGTCATCAAACAGGAAGACCTGATCCAGAGTATTGCGGACTCGCTGCAGTACATCAGCTACTACCATCCGCTCGACTACATCGAGGCGCTCGGCCGCGCGTACGAGCTCGAGGAAAGCCCGGCCGCGAAGGACGCGATCGCGCAGATTCTCACGAACAGCCGCATGTGCGCCGAAGGCAAGCGCCCGATCTGCCAGGACACGGGCATCGTCACGGTGTTCGTGAAGGTCGGCATGGACGTGCGCTGGGACGGGGCGACGATGTCCGTCACCGACATGATCAACGAAGGCGTGCGCCGCGGTTATCTGAACCCGGACAACGTGCTGCGCGCGTCGATCGTGAGCCCGCCCGAAGGCGCGCGCAAGAACACGAAGGACAACACGCCCGCCGTGATCCACTACGAGATCGTGCCGGGCGACAAGGTCGACGTGCAGGTCGCGGCCAAGGGCGGCGGCTCGGAAAACAAGTCCAAGTTCGCGATGCTGAACCCGTCGGATTCGATCGTCGACTGGATTCTGAAAACCGTGCCGACGATGGGCGCGGGCTGGTGCCCGCCCGGCATGCTCGGCATCGGTATCGGCGGCACGGCTGAAAAGGCGATGCTGATGGCGAAGGAATCGCTGATGGACCCGATCGACATTCAGGATGTCATCGCGCGCGGCCCGCAAGACTGGATCGAGGAACTGCGCGTCGAACTGCATGAGAAGGTCAACGCGCTCGGTATCGGCGCGCAGGGCCTGGGCGGCCTCGCAACGGTGCTCGACGTGAAGATCATGGCAGCGCCGACGCACGCGGCGTCAAAGCCCATCGCGATCATCCCGAACTGCGCGGCCACGCGCCACGCGCACTTCACGCTGGACGGCACGGGCGTCGCGAAGCTCGAAGCGCCGTCGCTCGACGCATGGCCCAAGGTGCAGTGGGAGCCCGACACCGAGAAGAGCAAGCGCGTCGACCTGAACACGCTGACGCCGGAAGAAGTCGCGTCGTGGAAGCCGGGCCAGACGCTGCTGCTGTCGGGCAAGATGTTGACGGGCCGCGACGCCGCGCACAAGCGCATCGCCGACATGCTGGCCAAGGGCGAAAAGCTGCCCGTCGATTTCACCAACCGCGTGATCTACTACGTCGGCCCCGTCGACCCGGTGCGCGACGAAGCTGTCGGCCCGGCAGGCCCGACCACGGCCACGCGCATGGACAAGTTCACGGAAACGATGCTCGCGCAAACCGGCCTGATCTCGATGATCGGCAAGGCCGAGCGCGGCCCCGTCGCGATCGAGGCGATCAAGAAGCATAAAGCGGCGTACCTGATGGCTGTGGGTGGCGCGGCGTATCTGGTGTCGAAGGCGATCCGCAGCGCGAAGGTGCTCGCGTTCGAAGACCTCGGCATGGAAGCCATCTATGAATTCGACGTGCAGGACATGCCCGTGACGGTCGCCGTCGATTCGAACGGCACCTCGGTCCACCAGACGGGACCGAAGGAATGGCAGGCGAAGATCGGTAAGATTCCCGTCGCTACCGCTTAAAGATTTCTCATTGTTTTACGGAAGCCGGGACGTTATAGTCCCGGCTTTTTTATTATTCACGCGAAATGCAAATTAAATTGCGTGAATGATTCTCAACAACCATATTCGTCCTTGGCTTTTGGTTTTCAGACGTTTATTGTTGTTGGAAAACCCAGCTCTTGAAGAGGAAACGTCATGCAAGGCGATAAAAAAGTCATTGAATATCTGAACGCCCAGTTGAAGAACGAACTGACCGCGATCAACCAGTATTTCCTGCACGCGCGGATGTACAAGCACTGGGGTCTCGAGAAGCTGGGCAAGCACGAGTACGACGAATCCATCGGCGAAATGAAGCACGCCGACATGCTGATCGAACGCATTTTCATGCTCGACGGCCTGCCGAATCTGCAGGATCTGCACAAGCTGTTGATCGGCGAAGAAACGAAAGAAATTCTCGAATGCGATTTGAAACTCGAATACATCTCGCAAGGCACGTGCAAGGAAGCCATCGCTTATTGCGAGTCGGTGCGTGATTTCATCTCGCGCGAAATCTTCACGACGATTCTCGACGACACCGAAGAACATATCGACTGGCTCGAAACGCAGATCGACCTGATCGACAAGGTCGGTATCCAGAACTATCAGCAGTCGGCGATGGGCTCGCAGGAAGAATAAGACGACGCCCGGGCAGGAAGCCCCCTCACTCCTGATACACTTCTGCGGTCCGATCCGCGCAACGTTCGTTCACACGCGCTGCGCGGATTTTCTTATATGGCTTCCGTCGAAACCATGACCGCTTCGTCCCCCGCCTCCGCTACCTCCGCTTCCGTCCCGCCACTCACCTCGCTCGACCCGCGCGCGCCCGTCGGCATTTTCGACTCGGGTCTGGGTGGATTGTCGGTGCTGCGCGCGGTCCGCTCGCAACTGCCGGACGAAGCGCTCATCTACGTCGCGGATTCGCTGTATGCGCCCTACGGCGAACGCGACGACGATTTCATCGCCGACCGCACGCTCGCAATCGGCGAATGGCTCGTCGCGCAGGGCGCGAAGGCGCTGGTCGTGGCGTGCAACACGGCGACCGCGCAGTCGATCGCACTGGTGCGCGAGAAATTGCCTATTCAGTTGATCGGCGTCGAACCGGGCGTAAAGCCCGCGGCGCTGCAGTCGAAATCGCGCGTGGCGGGCGTGCTCGCGACCCGCGTGACGCTGCGCAGCGCCCGCTTCCAGGGCTTGCTCGAACGCTACGCCAGTGACTGCCGGTTTCTGTGCCAGCCGGGTCTCGGCCTGGTGGAGGCCGTCGAACGCTGCGACATCGGCTCGCCGGAACTGCGCGCGCTGATCGAAAGCTACCTTCAGCCGATGCTCGACGCCGGCGCCGATACGCTGGTGCTCGGCTGCACGCACTACCCGTTTCTCGATGCGGCGATCCGCGATATCGCGGGCGACCGGCTGACGCTGATCGACACCAGCGTCGCGATTGCACGGCAACTGGAGCGCGTGCTCGACCAGCAAGGGCTGCGTTCGCCCGCGCGCGACACCGTGCCGCAGCCGCGCTTCTGTTCGACCAGCGACGGCGCGCATCTCAAACAGCTTGCGGCGACGCTGCTCGATATCGACGCGCCCGTCGAGCGCGTGCACATCCCGTCGCGCCGTACGATCGCGCCGGATTCGCACGCCGCCTGAGGCTCGCGCACGGGGCGGCGGCGCCAGCCGTCTCCACAGCATCAAATGCACACCCGTCGCCCGACGGAAACCGCCCGCATGGCGCCCCGCCGCGACTTGAGCGATCGTGCGGCGCCGGACGAAACCCTTCTAACAGGCTGGTTTTGTTACAAAATTTTGCCCGGGAGGCTTGCCAAACCGACCAAACAAAATGATAATAATTCGCATTAACGTTAGCTATCGCGAGCTGTCATGATTGTCTGCGTGTGCAAGTCAGTGTCCGACCGGAAAATCCGTGCAACGATCGCCGAAGGCGTCGATTCATTCGACGAGCTTCAGTTCGAGCTGGGCGTCGCGATGTGCTGCGGCAAGTGCGAGGAGTCCGTGCGCGACGTGATGGCGCAAAGCGGCGTGTGTGCGAGCCGCTGTGGCGTCGAGCACCACACGCAAACGGCGCCGCTGACGTTCTACGAACGTAAGGCCGCCTGAAGCCGGTTCCAGGCCGGTTTCATTTCCGGCCTTTGATGCGTTTCAACGTAGTGCTTCGAAAAGCGTGCCATTATCGGGCGCTGCATTTTTTTCGTTTCCGCCGTCAGCAAGCCAGTCGGATACCAGCCAGCGACGCCATTCTTCGAGGAGTTCGAGATGGAATTGCTGATCGGTTTTCTGACCACCGTTTGTATTTCGCTGCTGATATTCCGAACATGACGCTGTTTTGCATGACGTGCTGCATTGCCGGCGCGCCGCCACGCTGACCATGCAGGCCACGCCTTCTCTCCCAACCGGCTTCGCGCCGGAAGCTTCCGCTCGAATCAACCCGCGTATCGCCACGGTGACGGGCATCGTCATCGGACTTCACTTCATCGCGCTCGCTATTGCGTTCACGGTACGCACGGTTACGCCTTTGCCGGTCGAAACTCCGCGAACGATTACGGCCGAACTGCTGCCGCCGCCGGCACCTGCCGCCGCGCCCGTCGCGATCGAATCGGCCCCGCCGCCGCCGAAGCCCGTGCCCATCCAGAAGGTCAAGCCGAAGGTGCAGCCGCGCCCGACGCCGAAGCCCACGCCGGCTCCAATGCCCGTCGCACAAGCGCCGTCGCAGCACGAGATCAGCGCGCCCGAACCGGCTCCGCCCGCGCCGCCGGCCCCGGCCGCGCCTTCTGCGCCCGCCGCGCCCGCTGCGAAGCCGGTGATGTCGATCACGGCCCCCAAGGACGCGTCGCATCTGAGCTGCAGCATCGTCGAGCCGACTTATCCGGCGATGTCGCGCCGCCGCGGCGAAACGGGCCGCGCGGTCGTGCAGTTCGTTCTGTCGGCGTCGGGCCGGATCGAGAACATCGAACTGAAGAAGAGCAGCGGCTCCGATCGTCTCGATCAGGCCGCGCTCGACGCGATTCGCTCCAGTTCGTGCAAGCCCTATCTGGTGGACGGCGAGCCGACTCGCGTGCCCGCCGTCCAGCCGTTCGACTTCAGCCTGAACAATTGACATTGATCAGCTGACCAGCATTTCAAAGAAAAAAGGAATTGCCATGCAGAACTACGGTATTGCCCACGTCTGGGCACAAGGGGATTTCGTCACACGCGGCATCGCGGTGACGTTGCTGATCATGTCGGTGCTGTCGTGGACCGTGATCGTCGTCAAGAGCTGGAACGTGATGCGCCTGAACCGCCTGACAAAGAACGCCGAAAAAGCCTTCTGGCATTCGGACGATGTCGCCGACGGCATGAAGAAGCTCGGCAGCGGCACGTCGTCGCCGGCCGAGAACCCGTTCCTCGCGCTCGCGCTGTCGGGCCAGGAAGCCGCCGATCACCATCATCAGACGCAGCCGCATCTGCACGACCGCATGGACGTGTCGGACTGGATCACGCGCTGCCTGAAGGACACCATGGACGAAAGCGTCGCGCGCATGCAGAGCGGCCTCGCGGTGCTCGCGTCGATCGGCAGCACGGCGCCGTTCGTCGGCCTGTTCGGCACGGTGTGGGGGATCTATCACGCACTGCTGGGCATCGGCGCGTCGGGCCAGTCGTCGATCGATCAGGTCGCGGGCCCCGTTGGCGAAGCGCTCATCATGACGGCCTTCGGTCTGTTCGTCGCCATTCCCGCCGTGCTCGGCTACAACGCGCTGACGCGCGCCAACAAGGGCATCGTCAGCAAGCTGAGCCGCTTTGCGCACGGCCTCCATGCGTTCTTCGTCACGGGCGCCCGCCTGTCGTCGTCGAAACGCGGAGACGGTCTTCGGCTCGCGACCCGCGCCAACTAAATAGCGAGACATAGCGATGGCAATGAGCCCTTTCGCCGGCGACGATGACGACGGCCTCATGAATGAAATCAACATGACGCCGCTCGTCGACGTCATGCTGGTGCTCCTGATCGTATTCATGGTGACGATCCCCGTGATCCGCCATGCGGTGAAGATCGATCTGCCGCATGCGAGCAGCCAGAAGGAAGACACGAAGCCTGCGCAGGTGACGGTTTCGATCGACGCCGACGGCAACGTGTCGTGGGACGACCAGAAGATCTCCGACGACATGCTGCAGGCAAAGATCGCCGCTGCTGCACAGCAGGAGCCGCAGCCGGAGCTGCATCTGAGCGCGGACCGCAAGGTCGCGTACGAAAAGGTGGCGCAGGTGATGTCGGCGGCGCAGGCAGGCGGCCTGACAAAGATCGGTTTCGTCACGGAACCGAAGTCGAAATAGGCGCGCCGCCTACTTCGGTTCGACAAAAGCCCTGTTTTTCAGGGCTCAAAGTAAAAGGCCTTCATCGTCGGATGAAGGCCTTTTTTCATGCGCACTCGGCGCCTTCGGGCGGCGGGATCATTTACCATCGCTTCTGCTCTGGACCTGATCACCGCATGCGAACGCCGTGGTCGACACGGACACCGCTGTCAGCCCTATCAGGCTCGCTATCAAAGCGGCCGTGATTTTTCGCATAGGACACTCCTTAGCGAAGGGATTTCAATATAAGCCCGTGCGCTTTTCCATTCAAGCCTGCGGCCATTGAAAGTATCCATCGCCGGCCGCGCTTGCATGGCGAAAAGGTATTTCACTTCCTGCGGGCGCGTGAAAGTACGCGCCAGACGCATCACGCCACAGCTGCTTTCAGCCGCAGATTCTTCGCTTCGCGCTCCGGGCATTCCTGTTGAATATGCTTGCCGGTGTCGGGGTCGAGCATCTCGACGAGATAATCGACGAAGGTCCGCACGGCGGGCACCATGCCCTGCCGCGACAGAAACACGGCGTATAGCTGCGGCGACGGCAGCGTCCAGCCCGGCATCACGGGCGACAGCCGTCCGCTGCGCAGCGCGGCGCCGTACATCATTTCCGGCAACGCCGCGATGCCGACGCCCGCGAGCGCCGCTTCCAGGATCATCATCAGGTCGGCCGTCACGAGGCGCGGCTCATGGTCGTGCGCGTGGCGCGTGCCGTCGGGCGCGATCAGGTTGTAGACGTGGCGGCCGTCGCCCGTCGGCGTATCGAGCGTTTCGAAGCGTTTCAGGTCAGCGGGCTCGAGCGGCGGCGCGTTCTGGCTCAGAAGACTCGGCGCGCCGACCAGCATCTGCTGCGTGCGCCACAGCGGCCGCACGACGATATTCGCGTTTTCGGGCGGCTCCGAACGCACGCGCAGCGCCACATCGATCGAATCCTCGAACAGGTCGACCACGCGGTTCGTCACGCGCATCACGACGCGCACTTCGGGGAAACGGTGCATGAACTCCGGCATGATCTGCGACATGATGGTCTGCGAGATCGTCACGGGCACGCTCACGCGCACCGTGCCGCGCGGCGACGAGCGCAACTGCTGGACGACGTTGACGGCCGCCTGCGCCTCCGACAGCATCGCCTGACAGTGCTGGTAGAACAGTTGCCCGGCTTCCGTCAGCGCGAGCTTGCGCGTCGAGCGCTGCAAAAGACGCACGCCCAGCGACGCCTCCAGCTCGGTCAGCCGGCGCGACAGGCGCGACTTCGAAATGCCGAGCACGCGTTCGGCGGCGGAGAACCCGCCATGTTCGACGACCTGCGAAAAGTACATCAGGTCATTCAGGTTATGCGAATCGATCTTCATGTCATCGTTTCACTAGCAGAACAATCCATTGCGATAGACGGCCTGTTACGGCCCAAAACGGTCCATATAATAGCCCTATGTTTCAGAAATAACGCTATTCCCCAATTTTCGAGGTGATTTTGATGAGCGCGACCCGCACGATCGAACGCACGTATCCTTCCGTACGCACGGTTGAAGGCGGCGGTTTCGTCGTCCACCGCCCGTTTCCGACCCGCATGCTGATGGATTTCGACCCATTTCTTCTGCTCGACGAAATGGGCCCCGTCGACTACGCGCCCGGCGAGGCGAAAGGCGCGCCTGATCACCCGCATCGCGGCTTCGAAACGGTGACGTACGTGCTCGAAGGCCAGTTTGGTCACAAGGATTCGGCGGGCCACTCGGGCACGCTGCGCGCGGGCGACGTGCAATGGATGACGGCGGGCGCAGGTGTCGTGCATAGCGAAATGCCCGATCCGTCATTCGTCGTGACGGGCGGCCGCGTGCACGGCCTGCAACTGTGGGTGAACTTGCCCAGGCGCGACAAGATGATCGCGCCGCGTTATCAGGAAATGCCGTCGGCGGGGATTCCCGTTGCAACATCCGCAGACGGCAAGGTCCGCGTAAAAGTGATTGCAGGCGAGGCGCTCGGCGTGAAGGCCGCGATCGAAACGCGCACGCCGATCCTCTATCAGCATTTCACGCTGCAGCCTGGCGCGCAGATCGTGCATCCCGTGCCGCGCGACTATCGGGTGTTCGCTTATGGGCTGTCGGGAAAAGGCCTCTATAGCGACGAGCGGCTGGAAATCGACGCGCAGCAGATGATCGTCTTCGACAACGACGGCGACACGGTGACGATCGCCGCGGGCGCCGAACCGCTCGACGTGCTGTTGTTCGGCGGCGTGCCGCTGAACGAGCCTGTCGTGCGTTACGGCCCGTTCGTGATGAATACCGAAGACGAAATCCGGCAGGCTGTCATCGACTATCAGGCCGGCCGCATGGGGCAGATCACGCACTAGCCGTCCATACGGCTTTTCGCGGCAGGCGCTCAGCCGCGAATCGCAGCAAATTCGTTCACAATAGCGGTTCGAGCCGCGCGCCGCGTCATGCGCCGCGCGGCGCTATCGTTCCAACCGAGCGTTCCCACTGAACGTTCTGACTCAACGTCCCGCACAGGAGCGCGCATGGCAGACACGAAGGTCACCGCACACATCGGCTCGACGGATTTCCAGGTACTGTTCGACGATGGCACACACACATGGCTCGCCGACGAACCGGAGTCGCTGGGCGGCGGCGATCGTGGCCCGACGCCGAACTCCCTGCTGCTGTCGAGCCTCGGCGCGTGCACGTCGATTACGCTGAAAATGTACGCACAGCGTAAAGGCTGGCCGCTCGAAGAAGTGCGCGTGACGCTGTCGATGCAGAAAGATGGCGACGGCACGGCGATCGACCGGCAAATTGTCCTGACGGGCAATCTGTCGGACGAACAGCAGGAACGACTCCTGCAAATAGCCAATGCATGCCCCGTGCACAAGATCCTGAGCAATCCGATCTCGATCCGCACGGGCCTGGCCGTTGCCTGATAGTGCGTGAACCTTGAGCTTTAAGAGGAAGCTGTCGTCTTGAACTTCGAACATCTCATTCAGATCAACGATCCGCTCAATCCGCTCGTCGAATCGCTGACGCGCGAACAGCTGTGGGAAGGGCTCGTGCTGCGCGCGGAGCAGCCGCAACTGTTCGTGATGGGCCTCGACAGCTGCTCGATCCTGTCGCGCACGGACAGCACGATGGAGCGCGAGTTGCACTACGGCCAGGCAACCGTGCGCGACCACGTCACGCTTACGCCGCAAAAAAGCGTGCGCTACGACATCAGCGCGACGGCCGATTACGTCGGCGGCTCGCTGACGATGACCATCGAGCAGCCCGACGAACTGCAACTCTTCCTGCGCTTCGAGTACAAGACGAGCCTGCCATCCGCCGACCAAAACGTCGACCCGGACGCACATCAAACGGAAGAGATCGTGAAATCGGCGTATCGCGAGTCGGACATCGATACGGTCCGCCTCATCCGCCAGTACGTCAGCGCGCGCAATACGCCTGACCAGTTGCACTGACTCTCGCGCGCTGCCAGGTTCCTGGCGGCGCAAGCCCTCCCCTATCGAAACACCAAACCGATTAGTTTTGAAACCTTGTAAATGGGAATGGTTATCATTTAGAATCAATCTAACGAATCGACGAACACCAACGGCAAGCATGACGAACATGACACGCTCTTCCACGCTTAGCCTGCGCCGCCCCGCGGCAGCGGCACTGACGACCGGTCGTCCCGCCAAACCGATGACGGCGTCGCCTGCGGAACGCCATGCAGCCAACGGCAGCGACGCGGCGCCGGCCACAGCAGAAACGTCGGAGCGCGTGTTGCGCAGCGATGCGCTGCTTCAGGGCCGCAGTCACGTGAGCATCATGCACAACGGCGAGACGTATCAGTTGCGCGCAACGCGACTGGGCAAACTGATTCTGACGAAGTAACGAATGCCGCAGTAAAGGTTGATTGAGTACCGGGTATTGTGGGGACCACCTCCCAGAGAGGTGTTGGGCACTAGCCAGCCACGACGGCTTGCACGCGAGATCTAGACCCCTTCGTGCAGACACCAAGCCAGCCGTCGAAGCAAGCCAGGCCGTTTTTTTGGTTCTCACCGCGACGTATGCGCTTATGAATCGCGCCACGTTCATGAATGATGAAAGCGAAGCCGTGCAGATGACATCGTCTGCGCGGCTTCTGTGTTTTGGGGGCGTACGGAACCGTCAGCGCAATTCGAGCGCGGCAATGCCCGCGCGTGCAATCGCCGTGTCCTGCTCCGACTTCACGCCCGACACGCCGATCGCGCCCACCGTCTCGCCTTCCACGACGATGGGCACACCGCCTTCCACGAAGGCGGCGAGCGGCGCACTCAGAAACGCGATGCGCCCCTGCTTGATGACGTCTTCGTAGACCTTGGTTTCGCGGCGCCCGAGCGCGGCCGTGCGCCCTTTCGCGGTCGCCATGTCGACCGTGCCGGGCGCCGCGCCATCCATACGGTGCAGATGCAGGAGATGACCGCCGTCGTCGAGAATCGCGATCGTCACGGTCCAGTGATTCGCCGCCGCATGCGCTTGCGCAGCGGCGGCTATCTTGCCGATGTCTTCGTCGGTCAATACGGGTTTGGTTCTCACGGGCGCCTCGCTCGGATACGCGGCGCGCCGCCGATCAATGTGCCGGCCAGTACCAGAACATCAGCCACCACGCGCTATCGACGACGGCCAGTGCTGCCATGAACCATACCACCGACAACGCGCGCTGGAAAACCCGCGCCGTGTAGCGGCGCGTCACGAGCCACGCGAGCCACGCGCTCCACGCATTCGAAATCACGAGAATCGCGATGCGCACGTCCGACGCCCAATCGAGCGGCACATGTTCGGCCTTCAGCAGCGACAGCGTCGTCGCCGACAGACCGAGGAACACACCTGTGCCCGCAATCGGAATCAGCGCTTGCGCAAGATGATGCAGGCGCGTCCTGTCGAAGCGTCCCAGCATGCGGGTCGCGCCCGCCAGCAACGCGAGCAGCGCCGTGCCGTAGACCACGCCCGTCGCGAGGATGTAGGCGATGATCATCGTGCCGTCGAGCCACGAGAACACGTCGTTCTGTTCCGGATAATGCGTGAACAGGAACCACGGCGCGTTCGTGTCGAGCGGCCACATGATGTCGTGATCGATAAGCCATGTCGCAAGCGATTGCTTGACGTCGATGAACCACGGCGAGCCCGTCCAGTGGAACGCGCCGATCGCGATGCCCAGCAGGCCATAGAGAATCAGCGCCGTGTCCCAGGCGCTCGCCTGCTTGTCGCCGAGATTCACGACTTCCGACGACGGCTTGCGCCACGTCAACGCAATCGCGTCGCGGTGCCCGCTGCAGCGGCCGCACATATGGCAGGCGGCGGCGCCCTCCATCTTGCGCAACGGCACGAGCGGCGCGCAGTTGATGGGGATCACGCGATGCCCGTGTTCGCCTTCCTTGTACGACCGGCGCCACGCGTCTTCGTCGACCTTGTAGTGGAACGGCGCGAGGCGCGCCAGAAGCGAAAAAACCCCGTTGACGGGGCACAGGTACTTACACCAGACACGCTTCTCTCGACCGTACAACAACCCGATGATCATCGCGGCAAAGGTCGATCCGCCTAACACCAGCAAGACCGCTTTCGGATACTGATAGACGCTGACCATCTGACCGTAGATCGTCGTCAGACCGAAGGCGACGAACGGCCAGCCGCCCCAGCGCATCCATCGCGGGATCGCCCAGCCTCGTCCGTATTTGCTGGCGAACTCCGCGAGCGCGCCTTCGGGGCACAGCACGCCGCACCAGACGCGCCCGAGCATCACCATCGACAGCAGCACGAACGGCCACCAGATGCCCCAGAAAACGAACTGCGCCGCGAGCGTCAGGTTGTTCCACAGATGCGCGGTGTCGCCCGGCAGTTCGGTGAATGCGGGCACGAGAATCAGGAAAGCGTAGACGGCAACGACGACCCACTGGATGCCGCGGATGGCAGCGCCGTGGCGCTGCATCCAGTTGCCGGCTTCCGCAAGCCGGCTGCGGCGATTTGCGACTACCGTCGTCATGCCGCGCGCCCTGCCGCCTGTTGCGCGGGAACGCGCTTCGAACGGCGGATCAGATACCACACGAAGCCCCAGTAGAGCGCATACGTGATCAGGTTCATCAGCGCCGGATGCGCGCGATAACCCGTCAGCGTCGCGACCAGCGAGCCGAACGTGCTGGAGTCATCGAGAATCATCGACGTGTTCCATATGCGATCGACGATGGTCGGCAGGATTTCCTTGTCGATCAGCTTGTCGACGCCCGTCTGGAACAGCCCCGCGCCGAGGAACAGCAGCATGATTTCGGTGACGCGGAAGAACAGGCGCCACGAGAAAATCTTGCCGCCCAGCTGCAGCAGGTAAAACGTCACGAATGCGAGACCGAGGCCGAGCAGCACGGCAATGATCTGGTCCATGCCGACGTGGCCCGACTGGCCGAAGCCCAGGCCGTACAGGAAAATGACCGTCTCGCTGCCCTCACGCGCGATCGCCAGCGCGACGAGCACCGCGACACCCCACCAGTTCGCGCTCTGCGTGCTCTTCTTCAGCGACTGTTCCATGTCGCGCTTGAGCGTGCGCCCGTGCGACTTCATCCAGATCACCATCTGCACGATCAGCACGCAGGCGATCAGCACCATCGCAGTCTGGAAATAATCCTGCGCATCGCCGGACAGCACCTCGGTGAAGCCGACCAGCGCCGCGCCCAGGCCGATCGCGGCCAGAATGCCCGCCGCGACGCCCGCCCACAGATAGGGCAGACCGTGACGCGCCTGTTCGTCGCCGTTCTTCAGCCACGCGTACAGAATGCCGACGACGAGCAGCGCCTCGACGCTTTCCCGCCAAACGATGAACACTACCTGACCCATCGAAACCTCCAACCACTTCAGTGGACGCCACGCGTCCGTATTACGGCCCGTGCTGCCGCGACGTCACTTGGCGACGATCACGCCCTGCGCCTGCTGATGGAAATCATCAAAGAACTTGTAGGTGCCGGGATCGAGCGGAGCGATCACCACCACCGACTCGGCGCCCGGCGCCAGAACCTTTTCCTTGCGCAACTCGACGCTTTCGAACTCCGCCGCGCCCTTACCCGTGTTCTTCACTTCGATCCGGATGCGCTTGCCCGCAGGCACTTCGATACGCGCCGGCGTCAGCTTGCCGTCCGTCATTTCGAGCTTGAACGTCACGGCTTCCTCGGCGGCGTGCGCCGCGCCGAAGAACGATGCCGCCATCGCGAGAACGGCAAGCTTCTGATTGACTCTCATGCATCCTTCCTAAAAATGCGGCGCGCTCTCACGCGCCGCTCATTGCCGCTCGTCACGGCATCAGGGATCGCGATGCGATCGACACCGATCAGTAACCGCCCTTCTTGCCGATGCCCGCGAACGTGAAGTCGTATTCGAGCGTGAACGGCTTGAACCACGGACCCACGCCCGTTTCCTTGTCGACGTGACGGCCGAACGCCATGTGGCCTTCCTGCATCGGCGGTTCGACGATCAGCTTCAGGTGATACTTGCCCGGGCCGGCAAGCTTGACGTTGTCGCCATAGTGCGGACCGTCGTCGGCAACCATCGCCATCAGGTCGCCCTTCTGGTCGTAGTTCGAACCCGGCTTCGTCAGTTCGTAGTGCACTTGCAGATAAGGCATCCAGTCACCTTCTGCGAACCCGGTCGGATTCTTCTTCACTGCATGGATGTCCGCTTCGAGGTGGACATCGGAATCCGACGCCTTGCGCATCATGCCTTCCGGGTCCATCGTGATCGGCTGCAGATAGACCGCGCCGACTTCCATCCCGCCTCGGATCTGCTGCTTGCCGATCGGATATTCAGCGGCCGACGCCGACATCGCGGCAACGGCAGCGAGGGCAACTACTCCGCCGCTCAAGATTGACGAAACGCGCATTGAAACTCCTTTGGTTTTTTTAGACTGAAGCAACGAAAAGCCGAACTCGGAAAGGCGCGTTGAAGAGGTCTCGCAAGCGCGTGGTCTTCACGTCTTTCACGAATTGTCCGATACCGTCAACGCGATTGCGAAAGCACTAACGAACGGTAATGCGAACCATTCTCAATACTTGAATCAGTTTATCACTGTTCGATGGGAGAGACAAATGCGAAAGCGTCGAAAGCCTTGCTGCAACAGGGTCTTACGGGAAGCTTAAGAGCCGTTTTCGCGGTGTTCCCGGCGGGGCGCCGCAATGGCATTGCGGCTGAACTGGAGCGAGGAGACATGGCACGACATGCGCGGCGGCAAAGCGCCGCGCCCCGTCGCCTTCCCGCAACGGCTGGAACGCGGACGAGAGCTAGTCCGTGCCCGTCAGATGATCGCCGACATTCGCGCCGAACACTCGCTCGCGCAGCAACGCGAGCTGGTCGCGCACCTGAGCCGCTTTTTCGAATTCGAGATTTTTCGCGTGCTCCATCATCTGCTTCTCAAGCCGCTTGAGCTCCTTGGCGAGCTGCTTTTCGGACATGTCTTCGAACTTCGCACGAACCTGCTGCTCTTTTAGCTCAGCGCGCGCTTCATCGACGTTGTAGACGCCGTCGATAATGTCCTTGATCCGCTTCACCACGCCGCGCGGTACGATGCCCATCTTCTCGTTGAACGCGATCTGTTTCGCGCGCCGCCGCTCGGTTTCGTCGATCGCGCGTTTCATTGAGTCGGTAGTCTTGTCGGCGTAGAGGATCGCCTTGCCGTTCACATTACGTGCAGCCCGGCCGATGGTCTGGATCAGCGAACGCTCGGCGCGCAGGAAACCTTCCTTGTCGGCATCGAGAATCGCGACGAGCGACACCTCGGGAATGTCCAGACCTTCGCGCAGCAGGTTGATCCCGACCAGCACGTCGAAGGTACCCAGGCGCAGATCGCGAATGATTTCGACACGCTCGACGGTGTCGATGTCGCTGTGCAGATAGCGCACCTTCACGCCGTGATCGGCGAGAAACTCCGTCAACTGCTCGGCCATGCGCTTGGTCAACACCGTGACGAGCACGCGGTCGCCCGCCTTCACGCGCTCGTTGATCTCGGCCAGCACGTCGTCGACCTGCGTGCGCGCCGGCCGCACTTCGATTTCCGGATCGACGAGGCCCGTTGGGCGCACGACCTGCTCGGCCACCTGCCCCGACGTCTTTTTTTCATAATCGGCGGGCGTCGCCGACACGAACACGACCTGGCGCATCTTGCGCTCGAACTCGTTGAACTTGAGCGGGCGATTATCGAGTGCGGACGGCAGCCGGAAACCGTAGTCGACGAGATTCTCCTTGCGTGCGCGGTCACCGTTGTACATGCCGTTCAACTGGCCGATCAGCACGTGCGATTCGTCGAGGAACATCATGGCGTCGGTGGGCAGATAGTCGACCAGCGTCGGCGGCGGCTCGCCGGGCGCGGCGCCCGAGAAATGCCGCGAGTAGTTTTCGATGCCCTTGCAGAAACCCAGTTCCTGCAACATTTCCAGATCGAAACGCGTGCGCTGCTCGAGCCGCTGCGCTTCGACGAGCTTGCCATCGCCGTAGAAGAATTCGAGGCGGTCGCGCAACTCGGACTTGATGGTCTCGACGGCGCGCATCACCGTCTCACGCGGCGTCACATAGTGCGACGACGGATAGACGGTGAAACGCGGAATCTTCTGCCGCACGCGGCCCGTGAGCGGATCGAACAACTGCAGCGTATCGATTTCGTCGTCGAACAGTTCGACGCGCACGGCCATTTCCGCATGCTCGGCGGGGAAAATGTCGATCGTGTCGCCGCGCACGCGGAACGAACCACGCGCGAAGTCGGCTTCGTTGCGGTTGTACTGCATGGCGATCAGGCGCGCGATGATGTCGCGCTGCCCCATCTTGTCGCCGGTGCGCAGCGTCAGAATCATCTGGTGATATTCCGACGGATTACCAATACCGTAGATCGCCGATACCGTCGCGACGATCACGACGTCGCGCCGTTCCATCAGGCTCTTGGTGGCCGACAGACGCATCTGCTCGATGTGCTCGTTGATCGACGAGTCCTTTTCGATGAACAGATCGCGCTGCGGGACGTACGCTTCCGGCTGGTAATAGTCGTAGTACGAGACGAAGTACTCGACGGCGTTACGCGGAAAAAACTCGCGAAACTCGGAGTACAGCTGCGCGGCGAGCGTCTTGTTCGGCGCGAAGACGATGGCCGGCCGGCCCAGCCGCGCAATCGTGTTCGCCATCGTGTAAGTCTTGCCGGAGCCCGTCACGCCGAGCAGCGTCTGGAACGACAGACCGTCCTCGACGCCTTCGACCAGCGTGTCGATGGCCGTCGGCTGGTCGCCGGCGGGCGGATACGGTTGATAGAGCTGGAACGGGGAGCCCTCGAACGTCACGAATTTGGATTCGTCGAGAGCGTCGTGGACTTCACTCAGATGATGTTCGGACATGGAAGCGGCACCTCGGCCGGGAGCAAACGACTATTCTAGCGGTTTGCGTACAGGCGGGCTGACGCCTCGCCAGACGCCCGGGACGCGGCCGCCGCATGTCCGCTGCTGCGCCCGGATTGATGCGGACGCGGCATGAAAACATCGCCAGATCGCTGTTTTCATTGCAAATTAATCCCCTCGCGGGCCGCGCCGATGTCAAAAACCCCGGTGAGATTCGTTACAATGGCACGTTGCGCGCCAGCGCGGCCGTCGGTCGAATGCGTCGCCGGAACCTTAGTTCGGGCTTTCCGCCGCAATTGCCGAACCCGGTCGCCGCACGGCGCATCGGTTCCTGGCTGCATCCCAAGTGTTCCCTCTTTTCACTACTGCCGAATCATCATGTCTCTGTTCTCCGCTGTCGAACTCGCTCCCCGCGACCCGATTCTGGGCCTGAACGAAGCTTTCAACGCAGATACGCGCACGACCAAGGTCAATCTTGGCGTTGGCGTGTATACCAATGAAGAAGGCAAGATTCCTCTGCTGCGCGCCGTGCGCGAAGCAGAAAAGGCACGCATCGAAGCGGCATTGCCGCGCGGCTATCTGCCCATCGAAGGTATTGGCGTCTATGACGCAGCCGTGCAGAAGCTGCTGCTCGGCAACGATTCACCGCTGATCGCTGCTGGCCGCGTCGTCACGGCACAGGCGTTGGGCGGCACGGGCGCGCTGAAGATCGGCGCGGACTTCCTGAAGCGCGTCAACCCCGCATCGAAAGTCGCGATCAGCGATCCGAGCTGGGAAAACCACCGCGCGCTGTTCGAAAGCGCGGGCTTCGAGGTCGTCTCGTATCCGTACTACGACGCGAAGACGCACGGCGTGAATTTCGAGGGCATGCTGTCCGCGCTCAACAGCTACGAGGCGGGCACGGTCGTCGTGCTGCACGCGTGCTGCCACAACCCGACGGGCGTCGATCTGACGGTCGACCAGTGGAAGCAGGTGGTCGAAGTCGTGAAGGCGCGTGCACTCGTGCCGTTCCTCGACATCGCCTACCAGGGCTTCGGCGACGGTATCGATGCTGACGCCGCCGCGGTGCGCCTGTTCGCGCAATCGGAACTGAACGTGTTCGTGTCGTCGTCGTTCTCGAAGTCGTTCTCGCTGTACGGCGAACGCGTCGGCGCGCTGTCGATCATCACGGGCAGCAAGGAAGAAGCGGCGCGCGTGCTGTCGCAACTCAAGCGCGTGATCCGCACGAACTACTCGAACCCGCCGACGCACGGCGGCGCGGTTGTCGCTGCCGTGCTCGGCTCGCCGGAACTGCGCGCGACGTGGGAAACGGAACTGGGCGAAATGCGCGACCGTATTCGCGCGATGCGCAACGGTCTGGTCGAGCGGTTGAAGGCAGCGGGCATCGACCGCGACTTCAGCTTCGTCAACGCGCAACGCGGCATGTTCTCGTACTCGGGCCTGACGGCTGCGCAAGTGGACCGTCTGCGCGAAGAGTTCGGCATCTACGCCGTCAGCACGGGCCGCATCTGCGTGGCTGCGCTGAACACGCGCAACCTGGACGTGGTGGCTAACGCGGTTGCTGCTGTCCTGAAGTAAGCCTTGTCAGCGAGACGGCTTGACGTCGTCTCCTACTGCTTGCAATTGAAAAGGCGCTCGTTTCGAGCGCCTTTTTTCATGCCGTCGACGTGGAGAATGCGCTCAACGCAAGTCGCGGTGAATGTCGTGCGTGACGAAGGCTGCATCGTTGTTGGGCATATCGAGCCAGCCCGGTTGCGCAAGCGAATTGCGGATGTCTTCGAGGCCACTTTCCCAGTGCTGGCGCATCGTCGACAAACCGAACTGAAAGTCCTTGTAGTGGCCTTCGTATTCCTTGTTGCCGTAGATCAGGTGAATGATGTTGTAGCGCTTCGAGCACGATAGCTCTTCGGCAAGCTTGCACCATGGATCATTGCGATGTTCGGGCGACACGCGATCGAGCACTTCGCGCAGCACATGCCGAAAGCGCTGCGTGCGCTGCATCGTGTCCGTGACGAGACGCGTTCGGCTCGAATACTGAATGTCCTTCATCCGGCCCTGGACATCGGTGATGTTGTCCGGCACGGGACCCAGCGCGCTCCACAAGTCCACCTGAAACGCGAGCGTGTCGCGGCGCGGACTGGCTTGCGCGACCTCGTATAACGGCGTGTTCGACATCAGTCCGCCGTCCCAGTAATACTCGCCGTCGATCTCGACGGCTCCGAAACCCGGTGGCAACGCGCCCGATGCCATGAAATGCTCGGGCTTCAGCGTCTGATGCGCATTGCTGAAATAGGCGAAGTTGCCCGTATGCACATTCACGGCGCCAACCGAGACATGCACTTCCTTCGAGTTGATCCGGTCGAAATCGCATAGCTGCTCGAGCGTCGCTTTGAGCGGCGTGGTGTCGTAGTAGCTCGCGAGTTGGGGCGGAACGGAAACCGCCGGCAATGGCGGCGGAAAACGCGGTGTGAAAAAACCCTTCTGCCCGTCGACGAGTGCGCCGACTGCCTGCATCGCGGTGAACGCCTTGCGCACCGTGTCGGTCGAATTGAAGAGAGCCTGCTCGACGGCGGGCGGCATGGGCGGACCAAAGGCCGGCTGACAGATGGTCTCCCAGAACTCGCGCAATTTCTCGACGCGATGCTCGGGCGCATTGCCTGCAATGATCGCCGTATTCAGTGCGCCAATTGAAATGCCCGCCAGCCAGTTGGGCAGGATGCCCGCCTCGTCGAGCCCCTGATAGACGCCCGCCTGATAGGCGCCGAGCGCGCCGCCGCCTTGCAGCATCAGCGCGATGGTCTCGTACTGGGGCAGCGCCGCGTGATGACTGGCGCGAACGCCGGGCGCCGTGCCCGCCTGCCCGCTTTCGCCCGCGCCGGCGCCGCCTGCGCGTGCCCGCTTCACACTGCGTTGTGAATCGCGTTGCGCCATCATCACCCTCCTCGCTTATTGCGCGCTTGTTGCGGGTTTATTGCGGGTTTATTGCGGGTTTATTGCATATACCAGCCGTGACTTACGATGAACGATTGGCCCGTGAGCGCGGCCGTCGGGAACGACGACAGGAACAGCACCGTCTGCGCGACGTCTTCGACCGTAGTGAAAATGCCGTCCACCGTGCCGCCGAGCATCACGCGCTTGACCACTTCTTCCTCGCTGATGCCCAGTTCCTTGGACTGTTCCGGAATCTGCTTGTCGACGAGCGGCGTGCGCACGAAGCCCGGACATACGACATGCGAGCGCACGTTATGTTTCGCGCCTTCCTTGGCAAGCACGCGCGCAAGGCCTAGCAGCGCATGCTTGGCCGTCACGTAAGCCGACTTCAGCGGCGAAGCTTCGTGCGAGTGCACGGAGCCCATGTAGATCACGATGCCGCCGCGATCGTCCTTGTACATGTGCTTGAGCGCGGCTTTCGTGGTGAGGAATGCGCCGTCGACGTGGATGGCCTGCATCTTCTTCCAGTCCGAGAACGAGTAGTTCTCGATCGGATTAACGATCTGAATGCCGGCGTTTGAAATCAGGATATCTACTGAGCCGAGCTCGGCCGCCACCTTGTCGATGCCCTGGTTCACGGCGTCTTCATTTGTGACGTCCATCGCGACGCCGAGCGCCTTGCCGCCCGCCTTGTTGATCTCTTCGGCGACGGCGTTCGCGCCGTCCTGGTTCAGGTCCGCAATCGCGACGGCTGCGCCAGCCGCCGACAGCGTCAATGCGATCTGCTTGCCGATGCCGCTCGCCGCGCCCGTGACGACGGCAACCTTGCCTTTCAGACTATCGTTAGATGACGACATCCAGAACCTCCATGCAGTTGATTGAGCAATGACAACATGGCGCGCAGCCACCGTAAAGCTGGCCGAATGGCATATGCCGTCCGGTCTATTGTTGCACTGCGGCCGACTCCGCTATTGTGCATGAAGCAACGCGAACTACACACCCAAAGGCACGTGTTCCCGAATCGGATTAATGTGTGGGGTTCCGGCTATGACATTCACAAAAGGAGATCTGCATGAACTACCGACGTCTCGGCCGTTCCGGCCTGCAAGTCAGTGAGCTGTCCATCGGCTCATGGGTGACTTACGGCAATCAGGTGGACCGGCGCGCCGCGCGGGAATCGCTGGCGGCCGCGCGCGACGCGGGCGTGAATTTCTTCGATAACGCCGAGGTCTACGCGGGCGGCAAGTCCGAGCAGATCATGGGCGAAGCGCTGAAAGAACTGAACTGGCCGCGCGTAAGCTACATCGTCTCGACCAAGTTCTTCTGGGGGCTCAACGAAGCGCCCAACCAGTACCACACGCTCAACCGCAAGTATCTGCTGAACGCGATCGATCACTCGCTCAAGCGCTTACAGCTCGATTATGTCGATCTCGTGTTCTGTCATCGTCCCGACCCGAACACGCCCGTCGAAGAAACCGTGTGGGCGATGAGCGACATGATCACGCGCGGCAAGGCGCTCTACTGGGGCACGTCTGAATGGAGCGCCGATGAAATTCGCGCGGCATACGAGATTGCCGAGCGGCATCATCTGCACAAGCCCGTAATGGAGCAGCCGCAATACAACCTGTTCCATCGCAAGCGCGTCGAGCAGGAGTATCGCCGGCTTTATGAAGACATCGGCCTCGGCCTCACGACGTGGAGCCCGCTCGCTTCCGGTCTGCTTACAGGCAAGTATCGCAACGGCGTGCCTGCCGGCAGCCGCGCGGAACTGCAAGGCTACGACTGGCTGCGCAAGGAACTGACCGACTCCGGCAAGAACAGCGTGGTCGGCCAGCTCGGCGAAGTCGCTGACGAACTCGGCTGCACCATCGGGCAACTGGCGCTCGCGTGGATCCTGACGAATCCGAACGTCAGCACGATCATTACCGGCGCATCGCGTGTCGAGCAGATCGCGGAAAACATGAAGGCGCAGGACGTCGCCGCGCAGATCACGCCGGAGCTCAAGGAGAAGATCGAAGCCATCGTCGGCGACGGCTATCAGTGACCGTTGGACACGCTGTGCGGGCCGTACGAACGATGCATGCGGCCCGCCGCGGCGAATGGGCGCCGAGTTGGAGGGCGAGTTGGCGGCGGGCGGGTCGGTCCGCTGGCGTACCTCGCGTACAATACGCAGCCCCGACGTTCGACCCCGCGGCCGCACGACCGGAAGCCGAGGCACGGCGCTTTGCGCAATGTTTTCATCGGCATTCGTCCCGTGCGGCGACCCGCCTAATTCGCTTCTTCACCAGCGCCTTCATCGCCATGCTCAGTTACCGCCACGCTTTCCACGCAGGCAACCACGCCGACGTCCTGAAACACGCTGTCGTCGTGCAGTTGCTGCGCTACCTCGGACAAAAGGACAAGGCGTACTGGTACATCGACACGCACGCGGGCGCAGGTGTCTATTCGCTGAAGGAAGGCTACGCGACCAAGACCGGGGAGTTCGAAACGGGCATTGCGAAACTGTGGAATCGCAAGGATTTGCCGCCCATGCTGGCGGACTATGTCGAGGAAGTGTCCGCGCTGAATGCCGACGGCGAATTGCGCTACTACCCGGGCTCGCCTTATCTCGCGTGGCGCCTGATGCGCGAGCAGGACCGCATGCGTCTGTTCGAATTGCACAGCACCGAGATCGACGTGCTACGTCACAATTTCCGCGACGCAGGCCGTCGCGCGATGCTCTTCGCGGGCGACGGGTTCGATGGCATCAAGCCGCTCCTGCCGCCTGCGCCGCGTCGCGCGCTCGTGCTCGTCGACCCGTCGTATGAAGACAAGCGCGACTACGGACGCACGCTGAATTGCGTCGAAGAAAGTCTGAAGCGGTTTGCGACGGGCACGTATGCGGTCTGGTATCCGCAAGTCGCGCGACCGGAATCACAGCGCTTTCCCGAGCAGTTGAAACGGTTGCAGGACAAGAACTGGCTACATGTTTCGCTGACCGTCAGCAGCCCGCCAAGCGATGGCTTCGGACTCTTCGGCAGCGGCATGTTCATTCTCAATCCGCCCTATACGCTGGCGAAGATGCTGAAGGAAACGCTGCCGTGGCTCGTCGAGGTGCTGGGCCAGGACAAGGCCGCGCAGTTCAAGATCGAGCATCGCGGCGATTGAACTGCTCAGCAGGCTGGCCCGTTGGGCGTGCGGCTACTTGACCTGTTCGGCCGCCTTGCGAGCAAAGTCGTTCGTATAGGTCGCCTTCAGGTCGACCTTCGACGCGTCGAGCCGCGTATCGAATGAAGCGAGCGCGCGAAGCGCCGTAGGCGGTCCGTCAGCCGGCATCAGGCCGTCGGGCGAATAGGCTTCACGGACATTGTGGAACGCGTCGATGTATAGCGCCTTGTCGTTGAGCAGATAGGCGGCGGGCACCATTTTCACGATGTCGTCATCGCTCGCCGTCTGAAGCCAGCGGTCCGCGCGCACGATTGCATTCGCCAACGCCTGTATCGTCTTCGGATTCTTCTGTATGAAGCTGTCCGGCGCGTAGAGCGTCGCCGCGGGCATCGTCCCGCCGAACACTTCCTGCGTGCCCTTCACGGTGCGTGTGTCGACCAGCACCTTGATATCGCCCGAGCGTTGCAGCTTCGTCATCATCGGGTCGACATTGGACAGCGCGTCGACCTGCCCGTTGCTCACTGCGGAAATCACCGTCGCGCCGCTGCCTACGCCGATCACCGAGATATCGCTGCGTTGCACGCCGACCTTGCGCAACGCGACGGTCAGCACGAGATCGGTCGATGAACCGGGTGCGCTCACACCCACCTTCGCGCCTTTGAAATCAGCCAGCGACTTCAGCGTGTCGGCTTTGCTTTTCGTCACCGCGACGGCGATCTGCGGCGCGCGTCCCATCAACGCGAATGCGCGGTAGTGCTGGCCTTTTGCCGCCATGAAGATTGTGTGCTCGTATGCGCCCGCGCCGACGTCCGCGCTGCCGCCCACTACTGCTTCGAGCGCCTTTGATCCGCCCGCGAAATCCTCGAGCGTCACGTCCAGCCCTTCGTCCTTGAAGAAGCCCAGTCGAGAGGCCGTCAGTACCGGGAGATAGTAGAGACCCGGCAGGCCGCCGACCGCCATGGTGAGCGCCGGCTTTTCGGGCGTTTCCTTCGCGGTGGCAGGGTGCACTGCAAGTGCCAGCAGCGCCGCGCACGCACTTGCGGCACGACGAAACCAAAGGTCGCGCATTCGTTGTCTCCTGTTTTGTTCGAATTGTTCGTCTCGCTGCGTGGGGACGCGTGCAAAGCACGCCCCCGGGCAATGATCGCGCAGCGATTGTCGTCTGAGGACGTAGCGCGCGCCATGCGCCGAAACCCGAATGACGCGAATCGCCGCGCCAGGCTGAACTATTGCGAATGCGGCACGTATCGCGGCCGCGGCTGCGGCGTCGACGGATTGGGATACGGTGGCTGCGTGGCGCCCGGCAACTGGATATACGGCGCCACGATGTAAGGCGGCGCCCCGTTGGGCGCGAGTTCCTCGGGCGCGGCAATCGGTTGTGCCTCGACGATGCGGCTGTGCGACAGCGGCCCTGTCGTCAGGATAGTGCCGCTCTGGCCATCGCTGATGCCACCTTGCGTGTCGAGAACCAGCGGTGGCCGGCTCGTCGGCGAGGCGGCGAATACCGTCGGTGCCGCCCCGAGCAGCACGACCGCCGCAGCGGATCGCAGCAGATGAATCATGTGGTCTGAAAACATGAGCGCCCCGGAATGTTTGTAGGAATGCCGGTTATCGCGAAAACATCATACCTTACCGCGGCACAGGCATTTGAGCTAGTCGCCGGCGATCAGCGTAGCGCAATCCATCGGCTCCAGATGTGACAAAGCCCCGCATGACGGGGCTTGATCTTGCAAACCGGGGCTCGCCGCGCACGGATGCCGCGCGAGCCGGGGCGAAGGACTTACAGCGAGTAGCCGCTGGTTTCGAGCGCGCGGATACGCTGTTCGAGCTGGACGATATCCGACGATGCTGCCAGGTAAGCCTCACGACGGCTACGTTCAGCCGTTTCAAACCAGTTGCTCAGCTTTTCGATGACAAATGCAAACATGATGAACTCCAAGGATCGGTTAAGAATCCCCGGTGAATTGGGCATCAGGGATTTCCCGTAGAAGGGTTAACCCGAATTATAGTCTTCTGGTGCAACCTTGCCAGTGAATTGCACGAATGACGTGCATTCCGTTTTGGAATGGTGCATGTTAATTTCACAGTCAAACCGTTGATTTCCAGTATATTTTTCGAGATTCGTCGAAAAATCGCCAGATCAATGCACTGTTTTAGCACCACATTAGTGCAAAAGTCGCGATTGCTCACAACGTTGCGTCACTGTTTTTCAATGCCCGTGACAATGCGGCGCAGTCGGCGGCGCAGTCGGCGTCGAATCCGCGGCGGCAAGGCTTTCGATAATCGGACAATCCGGACGGTCATCGCCATGACAATGATCGGCAAGATGCGCAAGCGTGTCGCGCATCCCGGTCAATTCGGCGATACGGCGGTCCAGTTCTTCAACGTGCTCGAGCGCAATCGACTTCACCTCCGCGCTCGCACGCGACCGATCGTTCCACAGTGCAAGCAGCTTGCGGATGTCCTCGACCAGAAATCCCAGACGCCGCGCCTGCCGGATAAAGCGCAGAGAATGGATCTCCTGCGATCCGTAAACCCGGTATCCCGCCTGCGTGCGCTCCCTCGCCGCGATCAGCCCGACGCTCTCGTAATAGCGGATCATTTTCGCCGTCACGCCCGACGCGCGGGCCGCTTCACCAATGTTCATCGCTCGTTCCCCAATCTGCCTTCAAGATATGTTGCATGATTCTTGACCTTCCCACAGTGGGAAGGTCAATCATGTAGTTGCCGGTCGACAGGCATAATTCAACCGTTGCAGGACTTATCAGCTAAAGGACAAGCATGAGCATCGAATTCAAGGTAGAAGGCATGAGCTGCCAGCATTGCGTCGCCGCCGTCACGCGCGCCATCCAGGAGCAGGACGCAGGCGCGCAGGTCCAGGTCGACCTGTCGGCCGGCAAGGTCGCCGTCCATTCGGGCGCATCCGTCGACACGCTGAAGGCCGCCATCGACGAAGCCGGCTACACGGTGGTCGGCGTCGGCGGCAACTGAGTGGGGAACACGCGCATGTTCAAGGTGGCCGTCATCGGCGCATCGGGTTTGCTGGGACGCGCGATCGTCGGCGAACTGATCCGGCAGCCGGACTGGCAAGTCGTGCAGACGACCTTCAGCCGGCCCTTCGGGCAAAGCGTCACGCTCGACATCCGCGATGCCGGCGCCGTCGCGCAGTTCGTCGATCGCGAGCGGCCTGACGCGCTCGTCATCGCGGCAGCCGAGCGGCGTCCGGACGTGTGCGAGCACGATCCGGCGCTCGCGCGTGCGCTGAACGTGGATGCCGTGCGCGCGATCGCATCGGCGGCGCGGCGGCACGGCGCGTGGGTGCTGTCCATTTCCACCGACTACGTGTTCGACGGCACACAGCCGCCCTATCGTTACGACGCGACGCCGTCGCCGATCAACGCCTACGGACGCAGCAAACTGGAGGGTGAGCAGGCGCTCGCCGAATCGACCGATTTCGGCTGCGTGCTACGTTTGCCGCTGCTGTTCGGACCGATCGTCGACTGGCAGGAGTCGGCTGTGACGAGCCTCGTGCCCGCGATTGCCGCGTCGGCTCGCACGGCTTCGTCCGAAGGGAAAGCCGCCGTGATGGATGCGTGGGCGATCCGCTATCCGACATATACGCCCGACGTGGCCGTCGTCGTGCGTCAATTGCTGGAGTGGCACGCGCGCGACGAAGCGGTGTGCGGCACGGTGCAGTGGTCCGGCGACGAGCCGATGACGAAGTACGGCATCGCGCAGCGTCTCGCCAGCGCGCTGCGGATCGACGCGCAACTGACACCGCAGCACACGCCGACGGACGCGACGCCGCGCCCGCACAACTGTCATCTCGATTCGACGCGGCTCGAAACACTCGGCATCGGCCGGCGCACGCCATTCGATACGGCGATTCGCGACGTGCTCGCGCAATTTCCGTGGCGCGGTTAGCGGCGCATCGAGCGCGAGGAAGTCAGTGGAAGTCGCGGCTCATCGATTGCAAACCGCCCAGCAGATGCGACATATCGACGAGCCGTTGCGCCACCAGGTGCCGCACCTCGCCTTCGCATTGCCACGTGCCGTAGACGGCGAGCAGCGATGCGCCGAGCGCTTCTTTCCTTTGTCTTTCCAGCAAACTCGGCCAGATGATCACGTTGACGTTGCCCGTCTCGTCCTCGATCGTCACGAACAGCACGCCCTTCGCCGTTCCCGGCCGCTGTCGCACGGTGACGATGCCACAGCCGCGCGCAAGCCTGCCATTGCGATAGTTTCGCAACGTCGACGCGGGCATCAGACGCTGTTCCAGCAACGCGGGCCGCAGCAGCTCCAGCGGATGACGCCCGAGCGTCAGTCCCACCGAGCGGTAATCGGCGACGATGTCCTGCGCCTCCGACGGCGCGCCGAGTTCGGGCGTATCGTCCTGAACGCCGGCAACCGACAGCATGTCCTTGTCGGGCACGGCAGCCACCGAATGCCATAACGCTTCGCGCCGGTTGCCTGCCAGTGACGTCAGCGCGTTTGCATCGGCGAGCACGTGCAGGTCGTGCCGGTTGAGTTGCGCGCGGCGCGCGAGATCGTGAACGCTTGTGAATGGCCGCACAGCGCGGGCATTCTCGATACGCTCCGCTGCGCCGTCTTTCATGCCGCGCAGCAGCGACAGGCCGAGGCGAACGGCGGGACGCGCGCGGCCCTCCACCACTTCGAGCGACGAGTCCCAGCCGCTGATCGTCACATCGACGGGCAACGCGATGACGCCATGGCGTCGCGCGTCCTGCACGAGTTGCGATGGCGAATAGAAACCCATCGGCTGGCTGTTGAGCATCGCGGCGAGAAACGCCTCGGGCTCGTGGCATTTCAGCCAGCTGCTCGCATAGACCAATAGCGCGAAACTCGCCGCGTGGCTCTCTGGAAAGCCGTATTCGCCGAAGCCTTTGATCTGCTCGAAAATCGCCTCGGCAAAACTCTGCTCGTAGCCACGCTCGCGCATGCCGTTGACGATGCGATCGTAGTATTTTTCGAGCCCGCCTTTGCGCTTCCACGCAGCCATCGCGCGACGCAACTGATCGGCCTCGCCCGGCGTGAAGCCCGCCGCGAGAATCGCGACCTGCATCACCTGCTCCTGGAAGATCGGCACACCAAGCGTGCGCTCGAGCGCGACTTTCAGTTGCTCGCTCGGATAGCTGACGGGTTCGAGCTTCTGCCGACGCCGCAAATACGGATGCACTGCGCCGCCCTGAATCGGCCCTGGCCGCACGATCGCGACTTCGATCACCAGGTCGTAGAACGTCTTTGGACGCAGACGCGGCAGCATGCTCATCTGCGCACGCGACTCGATCTGGAACACGCCGACGGTATCGGCGTTCGAGATCATGTCGTAGGTCGCTTTGTCTTCGGGCGGAATGTGCTGCATCTCGAAGCGCTCGCCAATGCGGTCCGATACGAGATCCAGCGTGCGCCGGATCGCCGACAGCATGCCGAGCGCGAGCACATCGACCTTCAGCAGGCCGAGCGATTCGAGATCGTCCTTGTCCCACTCGATCACCGAGCGATCGGCCATCGCCGCATTCTCGACGGGCACGAGCCGCGTGAGCTTGCCGCGGCTGATCACGAAACCGCCCGAATGCTGCGACAGATGGCGCGGAAAGTTGAGCAGTTGCGACGCAAGCCGCGCCCACGCCTGGATCAGCGGCTTTTCCGGATCGAGTCCCGACTCTTCGAAGCGCTTGAGCAGATCGTGACTCGTATCGAACCATTGATGCGACTTCGCGACGGTATCGACGATCTGCGGATCGATGCCGAGCGCCTTGCCCGTTTCGCGCAATGCGCCGCGCGGCCGGTACGTCGACACGGCCGCCGCGATCGCCGCGCGGTCGCGTCCATACTTGCGATAGATGTACTGGATGACCTCTTCGCGCCGTTGATGCTCGAAGTCGACGTCGATGTCGGGCGGCTCGCCGCGCTCCTTCGAGATGAAGCGCTCGAACAACATGTTGCCGCGCGCCGGGTCGACCTCGGTGACGCCGAGGCAATAGCACACGGCCGAGTTGGCCGCCGACCCGCGCCCCTGACACAGAATGTGCTGGCTGCGCGCATAACGCACGATGTCGTAGACAGTGAGAAAGTATGGCTCATAGCCGAGATCCGCGATCAGCGCGAGTTCGTGCTCGATCTGTTCCTGCACGTTGAACGGAATGCCCGAGGGAAAGCGGTACTGCGCGCCGATATAGGTTTCCTGGCGCAGATAGGCAGTCGCCGTGTAGCCTTCCGGCACGAGCTCGTCGGGATATTCATAGCGAAGTTCGTCGAGCGAAAACGCGCACCGCGACAACACGCTGATGGTCTCGCGTATCGTATGTTCGGGATACAGATTCGCGATGCGCAAGCGCGAGCGCAAATGCTGCTCGGCATTCGGCGCAAGCTCGTAGCCGCATTCATGCACCGGCCTGCCGACGCGGATCGCCGTCATCGTGTCCTGCAATGGCTTGCGCGAGCGCACATGCATCACGACGTGACCCAATGCGACGACGGGCACGTTCTGCTTCTCCGCGACATATTCGAGCGCGCCGCGATGAATGTCGTCCATCGCGCGCTGATGCAGCACGAGCCCGGCCCATGCACGGCCGGGAAACGTCTCGTCGAGCCATTCGATCTGCGCTTCGAGCACCGCTTCATTCGCGGGAAAATCAGGCACGAGGATCGCAAGGCAATCGGGCATGCCGCGCAAATGCGCATGCTCGCGATCGGGCCGCGACAGGTCATGCGGCGTGAGGCGATATTCACCCTTCGGCGCGCGGGTGCGTGCGAGCGTGATCAGCTCCGAAAGATTGCCGTAGCCCTCGCGATTCTGCGCGAGCAGGATCAGCCCGAACGCGGGGGTGCCGTCGGCGTTGCGCAACTGGAAGTACGAACCGATCACGAGCGGCAAGCCCGCTTCCTTTGCCGCGACATGCGCACGCACGACGCCTGCGAGCGAACATTCGTCGGTGACGGCGAGTCCTGAATAGCCGAGCTGAAACGCGCGCTCAGCGAGTTCTTCCGCATGCGACGCCCCATGCAGAAACGTGAAGTTCGAGAAACAGAACAGCTCGGCGTAGGCCGGCAAGGCGTTGAACGTCGTATCCATCGCGCGTCATCCGAACAGGCCGTGCAGGAACCAGCGCGGTTCCTCTTCGGCATCGCGGCTGCTGACGCGCTCGTAATAAACCCAATAGCAGCTACGGTCTTCGCCTTGCATGACGAAATAATCACGCGTGACGAGCGCGCCATCGAACCAGCCCGCTTCGATGCGCTCACCCGGCGATACCATCTTCAACGGCGAGCCATAAAACGGCCGATGCTGGCGCATGAGCAGACGCACGGGCGTGGCCAGCATCCATGTCGGGCGCGGCAAGCCTTTGGGCAACTCCATTTTCTTTTCCACGTGATTGATCGACACCCAGCGGTTCGCGATTTCAGGCCGGTAATCGGCCGTCGGCGCGGGACGCAGCACGTTCTCTTCGCCATTGCGCGCGATCAGCAGTTCGATCAGCCGCGCGTGATCCGCCGGTGATCCACCCGGCTGAGGGAACAGTTGATCGGTGGCGGGCATGGCTGCGTCGACCTTCGATGCATCGAGCCGCACCACGATGGCAGGCGCCTCCAGCGTGAGACGATGCAACCGCTCCTTCACAAGACGCAGCAGATGATCTTCGCGCCACGCCGCCTCGCCCAAGGCGATATCGATCGACGTCGGCGCCATGGCTTCGCGGCCGCGCTCATGCTCGAATGACAGCGTGATCGCCGTCACGGCCAGCTGTTTCGCGCACAGCCAGCCACACAGCTGCACGATCAGCCGATGCGCGGCAAACACAGCGCCGTCCGCATGCTCCAGACGATCGGGCAATTCGAGGCGCGCGCTGAACGTGGGCGGCAGCTCGAGCCAGTCGAACAGTTCCGGCGCGGTGCCGAACGCGCGATCGAGCGAATCCAGCAGATGCTCGCCACAGCGCCGCTGCAGGCCCGCGCGCGGCAAACGGCGGACGTCTGCAATCGATTCGCAGCCAAGACCGCTGAACCAGTCGGCAAACGAACGGATTTCCGGTACGGCGAGCATCGGCAGCGGCTCGAGCACGCGCTCGAGCGATGCGAGTTTCAGCACGCGCCGGTTACCGTGTTTCGCCAGCAGCCATGCGCCCTGCCCGGTCGGCGCGGCGCTGATGCGCGCCGTCAGACCGAGCGCGTCGAGAATCGCCTTCGCCTGACGGCACAACGGCAACAGGCCGCCGAAAAGCCGCAGGCTCCCGCCGACTTCGACGAGCACTGTCGCTTCGTCGAGCAGCGCGACGTCGGGCGAAAACTTCATCAGCGCGATGCCGACCTCGCGTTGCGTGGCGTTCTCACGTGCGATGTCGCGCTCGTACAGCAGCGTTTCCGGCGACACCGTCAACACGCCACCGCGCTTCATCCCGAGCCGCACGCCCGCTGCACGGGCCGCGCCGTCGGCGATCGCGACCTTGTCTTTCTCCAATACCGCGCTGCCGTGCCCGGGCTCAGGCGACCACCTCGGTCGAAAAACTTCGAGCGACAACTTCGGCAAGTGGACGGCGAGAAAGACGCGCATGACGGGAAAACAGAACGGGGGTGGGTTGAAGAGGAATCGATAGAGGCTCCGCGCGTGTTGGGCCTCGTCGTTTCACGATGTCGACCATCAGACCATCGGCCGAAGGTCGCAACGCCAGCCGCAGTAAAGCCGGCGATGAGTCCTGAGCCGAGGCGAGCGGCCGGACCATGATGAAAAGCGTCTCGGAAGACTGCGCCGCCAGATGCAGACGACGCAGCGATGACGCCTGCGCATGTTGCGCCCACAAGATGACTGCGCCGCAAGTGCCGGCGCGCAGAATCTGCTCGGCGGACCAGAAGGCATCAGAGCTTTTGGGCGCTTTGACCTGCAACAGCCTGTCGAGCGAGAGCCCGATGTAATCGAGGCCCAGTCCATCTGGAATATGCGGCGGCTGGACCAGCGCGATGGGACGATCACCCAGTGAGCTCAATGCAGGCCGCAGCAGGCGCATCTCACCCACTCCCGGCACCTGAACCAGCAAGTCGACCAGCGCACCGATGGGCCAGCCACCGCCGGGCAACTCGGTAGATAGCGCGGGATAGCCGGTGTCGAGCGTGCGCCGCCCGCCGCGTGCGAGCTGCGAGGCTCGCCATAGCGATGGGTGAATCTCTTCGGCACGCGTGGCTGTGGATGACATCGGCGTAGGAAAATACCTGTATATTTATACAGTATCCTACACGGAAATTGACAAGGGAATGGCGCCCTTTTTGGGAAGAGGGTTTGAGTTTTCTTAGGACTTAAGAGGCTGGTTTGGTGGTAAGTAAGACATTTCGTCGGATGTTTTGTTGGTTTGGTTTTAGCGCAGATTGATAAAACGACGATCGCTGATCGTGCTGCTGATCAACATGTCCAAGGGACGGAAATGGAAGGGATCGATGTGCTGGCGTAGACCCATCAGCAAAACAGCCGATGCGGTCAGATGGAGCAGTGGGTGCTGCGAAGCTACGCAAATGACGCCCGGCGTCAGCGTACGTTTGGCAAGAGGGAATGAGGGGATATCACGAAACCGCTCATTTCGCGAAGGCCTATCGCGGATGCCAGCACAGAGGCAAGCGGCGGACGCCACTCGAAGGCGCAAATTGCGCGCCCCAAACGCCAAGACCCCGCTTTTGAGGGCGGGGTCTTGTCTTGGGTAAGGAGCCTGA
>NZ_JAGUUD010000210.1:0-7277 GCF_020177535.1 Paraburkholderia sp. XV
GAAACGCTGGAAGAAGAGAAAGCGACCGATCTGAAGCTTTCCCAGTTCGCCGAGAAAGCGGGCAACGTGAAGGCGAAGGCCGCCTGACCACCGACGTCGTCGTACGTTGGTCCGAGATCGGCTCTCCTTCGCCAGGAGCCAGCCGATTGCAAGTGCCAGTCGCCTGTTGCCGGTATCTGATGGCCGCATAGGCTGGCAGCGCTTTTTCGCGTTCGTAGCAGGGCCAAGCTATATGGTTCCCCTCGGCTACCCCGGGAACTGGGACGCTGCAGGCCAATCGCGCTTCGGCAATATGCTGCCCCTCGTGATCCTACTGTCGAACCCCCGCTACTGATGCTGATCGACCGCCAGGTGCGTCGTCGCACATATCGTGCCGCTGGGCCGCTTGTGACTGACCGTCCTGCGCGGATTTCTGCCTTCGGCCGTCATCGTTATGTATTGGGGGACGCTTATCTGGCGCTCGGAACTAATGAGGCGTCGGTCATGGCGCATGACCTTTACCTGCGTTCGTCGGTTGCGCACGCACATCTACCCGAGACGCGCGAGGGCCGGCATGCAGGCAGTCCGCTGGGCCATCATCCACGGGACCCTACGCATTGATCGCATTCGCCCTGCGCGCGTCGGGACGTCGGGATGGAATTCGACCGTCACCGGAACATTGGCAAGCAGACAGTGGTGGAGGGCTTCGGGCAGTTGCTGTACCGGACCGGGCACCGCGGCGGCTCGTCACGCGGGGGCTCGCAATCCTACCGGTGATTGTTAACGCCGCCCTCAACGGCAATCTCGGCACAGCCATCTGTTGATATCGTTCCAACTGCCATTCGCGGTGACTCACTGGCGCAATTCGTCTCGGACCGACGGCTCAAGTTCCTTTGTCATCGACCGAGATGTATGACGACGTGACGAATGTTCTCGACGGCAAGCCAGTCAGCGACCTTGTGTGGAACATGGTCCCGTGCTTCACATGGCGACGCGTCACAAGCGTGCGTTAATCCGTCGCGCCGGAAGGAAACAAACACGCAATGGACCCGGCCGCGACGCGCCAATCGCTGTGAAGAGATGAGATCCCACTGCGTCGGACTACGCGCTGTCTGGTCTCGCTAGCTACTGCGCTGACACTCCCTTCTGTGCTGCAAGGTCTTGCGCGCGTTTGTAGTGTTCCTGGATCGTTGGCATTGCATCCTGCGCGGCCTTCCTAAGCTTGGCATCCTGGCCCTTCCGTTATTTCCCTCCGGAACGCAGCGATAGCCTGTTTGTGTCCGTCCAACCCAACCTTCTGAATGTACGCCTGATCGAACTCCTTGCCCTTGAGTCCCTTTAGCGTATCAAGGATCGTTGTATCGGAGTTGTCCTTTGGTACCGTTACGTCTTTCGGCGCCGCCATCTTCAACTGAACGGTCAACTTGATGTGGTCAAGCAACATGTGGTGGGCGAAGGATTTCACATCCTTGTCCTCCGAGTTCTTCTGCGCGAGCTTCGCTGCGTCGATTTCTGTCGATGAGGAGGTCGACGCGGCCTGCACAAAATCTTTATCCTCCTGAGACAACGGATTCGCTGCCGTCGTCGAGGCGGCTTGCGTCTGGGCCAAGCCAGCAGGGCACAGAACAGGACCCGTGATCAAGACGCTGGCAAGAACAAACAGATGCTTCGTTTTCATGCTTTCTCTCCCTGGTTGCCGACGGATGCGAAGGGAATGCAGACCTTTTGTTGAGCGGTGGCGGGCGGAAACAACGCTCTGAGGGACAATTTCGAGGTTCGGTCAGTGGATGGCCTCTCAATGGATAGATTGTAAGTTTCACTACGCGCGCAAGATGGAGCATCGAGCGTTCCCTCGCAGACAAGAAGCGCTGTGTAGACCTCTTGGGATTCACGCGTTAGACCAAGCGCAAAAATTTGGCGTTGCCCGGGAAGGAGGTGCGCGAGGGGTGACGCTGGCCCGCCCCTTTTCCCAGCCTTCTTCTGCAAATGGGCCGCGCGCGCGGTCTCATATTTCAGACAGGTAGTTATTATCCAGCGTTAGCACTCACCAACGTCGTCGACAAATATTGGCCCACCGCCCGGGCCCCGGCGTGTGCTGAGCCGGCCGGAATCTTATGCAACGAACCGCCTTCGTCGAACAGGCTAGTCGCACAGCCTCGGCAAAGCTTCTCAGCACTTCTTCAGTCCCACAGACGCTCGTGTACTGCTCCTGACCGATCCGGCCGTCCATGAGGACAACAAAACCGGATTCCCGCGCAATCTTGATGATGTCCATTTTGTTCTCCGTAACTATGTGCGGCAATGCTCGTAGCTATGCCGTGCATTACGTGTTCCCGCCTGGACCGCTCCATTCGGTGTGGACATTGGAATTTCCTGATTATAGAACAGGGCGTTGTCGCTATTCGTGAACGCATTGAATCACGGCGACAGTCGTAACAATCAAGTCCAGCACCGAGGGTGAGAAAGAGTAGGAGCGCAGGGCGTACGTCCTGAATTCGACTGACTGTGGACGAGCAGCAAGGCCGTGCCGATCAGCGGGTCTCATTTTGAAAAGATATATATCGTATTTCCGTGAATGAGCGGCAAGACATCAGATCGAAGTGGTGGATGCCCGCGGCCGGGACCAAGGACCGCTAGGGCTATCGGCCATATCGTCACCACCTGACGCTTTTTGTCGCTGGGAGGTTACGGTGAGCGTCTGCGGGACGTTGAACTAATCGAGCCTGCTGGCGGGGTCCATCCGACTATGCAAGATGCGGACGACAAAAACGGTAACGTCCTGCAGGCGATAGAAGATAAGATGTGCGCCCGCCTGGAAGCACTTGTATGAGTCGCTCGCCACGGGGTGTACGTGACCGATGTTCGGATTCGCCTTGATCGTGCCCAGAGCGTGGTCGAGTAAGTCACCATAAGCGTGCATCTGGCGCTCGCCCCACGTAAGTAGAGTATGGAGCAATATGTCTTCGAGATCCTCCTGCGCCGCCGCTGCAAGTTCCAGCCGATACTCAGGACGTGACATCGGACTTCAGCTTCTCGCCGGACGCAGCGCGTTTCAGGACTCGATCCCGGATTTCCCGCATTGTTTCCTTCGAATACGTTGCGGTGCGCCCCTGAGCGATGTCGTCTTCGCCCAGCTGGATGGCGGCAAGCAGCTCGATATGTCGCTCTTCGGTCTCGCGCAACCGGCGGACTGCGTCGCGGACCAGTTCGTTTGCGTTGCTGTATAGGCCACCATCAACGCTTTTCCTGATGAAATTTTCGTCAACAGGCGCGAAATTTACGTTCATCATCGTTTCCCACGAATCAAGATATGTACATAGAATGTACAAACTTTGCTCTAAATATGCAACACCATCGATGCAGAATCGCTCGTGCACACCTTGCCAACCTTTCTTGAACCTGACTATACGGTCAGGATCTTTTCTTGACGTGGACTCAAAGCTCTGGACCCGGGTCTGGAGGTTTGCGCGGCAGCTTCAGAGGTTTGAAGCACGAACTAGACGTGTCGCCGGTGACGAAGCCAAGCGAAACAGTCGGTCGGCCCAAAAACCCAAACCCGCACCTCATTAATTGATTTGACATATCGTTTTTGACCAGCCTTTTGATTTGTACT
The DNA here is from genome assembly GCF_020177535.1 of Paraburkholderia sp. XV. NCBI lineage: Bacteria > Pseudomonadati > Pseudomonadota > Betaproteobacteria > Burkholderiales > Burkholderiaceae > Paraburkholderia > Paraburkholderia sp. XV. The sequence continues at coordinate 3,593 of NZ_JAGUUD010000210.1, forward strand.
CCTATGTTTCACAAGTCGGATAGGCTTCAATTTGCGCGAGGTGGGGAGGGCTGGCTTGTGCTGGATCAGTGTGGCGACACGCTCTTCAGGTTTCTGATGATCGAAACGTCGAAGGGGAAGATTGCCTGTCCCACGAGGTGACGACGAAGCGTCTTGAATTGACGATTGGTGACCTGCCCAAGGTGTTGGATGCCGTGGACATGGAGGCTGACTGGTCGCTGGAGGAGCCTGAGCAGGCGTCAATTCCGTCGCCATCGCCTGGTATGTGAATCCGAAATCAGTAGCTCGTACCCGCCAGTTCTCTTCAGAGCCTGGCGGGTTTTTCATTGCCTGCGGGGCGCGGGCTAGATACGGCGGTGGAGTCGCTCAGTCGTTCAGTTGCGACTCGACGTTCAGGACGATTCGTGCGACCGGGTTGTTGTCTGCGGATTGCGGCGCGAGCTTGATCTGGGCGAAGGTGACGATACCGAGAGCGATGACCAGGAGTGCTCCAGACGCGGCGATGCGGGGAAGGTATTTCACGGGGACCTCATTTTGATGATGTAGACAGAAACTGGGTGAAGCTGACAGGCGTGTCGCGTCACCTTCAGCGGCATGTCTGTCCGCAACCCGGCAACGCCGGACGCGGTCGTCAGATCGCACTTGCCGATCGGACGGAGCTTGTGCCGTGCACTATAAATCGTTTATCCGCGCGCCCAGTGCGACGTCCTGTCGCCCGCGGTATTTATTGCTTGAGCGTTTCATATTTGCGGGCGGTATCAATTGCGCTATCATTGAGTATCAACTGATACTTCAATCTGGAGTCGCATGTCACTGATTACGCCCGAAGCAGTGGCCGCGGTCATGGAACTGCGGCAGGTCCCGCACACGCTCGCGGAACTCGAGGCACTTGTGCGCGACGGCCTGCCCAAGTCCGCGCTGCGCGCGGGCGTCGAACATGCGACGCAGGGCGCCGACGCCCGGCGTGCGCTACTTGCCCGCATCATCCCCGAAGCGACCTATAAGCGGCGTCGCGATCGGCTGACGCCGGACGAATCGGAAAAGACTGAGCGGCTGGCCAGGATCGTCGCGACGACGGCCTACGTCTGGAACGACGAAGAGGACGCGCGGGAATTCCTGTCGACGCCGCATCCGGAGCTCGAAGGGCGGGCGCCGCTCGATGTTGCGCTGACTGAGCTCGGCGCGCGCCGGGTCGAAGAGCTGCTCTGGAAACTGTTTTATGGGTTGCCGGCGTGAAGTTGTTTCGAATCGCCGACACTCGACACTCTGTCTGGAGTGGCACCGGCGCGATGCTGGTGGGCGGCCGCTTCAATAGCCCGGGGCGACCGGTCATCTATGCCGCGTCGACCTTCGCCGGTGCGATGCTCGAGGTTCTTGTACATGCGCGCATCGGCAAGTTACCGAAGACCCACGGATGGGTTGAAGCAGCGGTTCCCGATGATATTCGCGTCGAACGCCATTCGGCCGAATCGTTGCCGGGGGGATGGGATGCGCCAGCACCGCAGGCGGCAAGGGAGTTCGGCGACGCTTGGCTGACCGAGTCGCGTACCGCGCTCCTGATCGTACCTTCCGTCGTCGCCCGGGCAGAGTTCAACGTGCTGGTGAATCCCGCACACCCCGACGCAACGCGGATTGCCGTGACCGAGCCACAACCCGTGGTGTGGGACGAACGCCTCTTTGCAATGCCGTCGGTCGGACACTCCACGTCGCTTCTAGCTTAGTTCGCACTCGCGCTCGCAATGGCAGTGCGGCGCCGTCTCATAGTCTTCTTGTCTGGTTGCCAACGCCAACACGGCTGTCACTCTTTAGTAATCGCCCTGATGATTTTATATAAGGTTAACAACATTTTAGGGCCGGATCTTTGTTTTGGGGTTCCAGCAGGATTTCTGTCAGCGGTTTTGATGCTATGATTGATGTCAATCAGCATCAAATGGAGAGTCAACATGCGAACTACCGTTACGATTGACGACAGTCTTTACGAGCGCGCGCTTGAGCTCGCTGATCCCGACATGGATAAGGCAGATTTGTTTCGGGTGGCGATGCAGACGTTTGTTCGGGTTCAGGCGGGAAAACGTCTTGCAGCCCTTGGGGGTACCGCGCCCGATATGCCCGACGTCCCGCGGCGTCGCTCGGAGCCGTTGACTCAATGAGCGTCCTCATCGATACATCCGTGTGGGTTGATCATTTCCGTCGGGTTAATCCGAGACTTGTTCAACTGGTCACCAGCGACGCGGCACTTACACATCCGGTCGTGCTTGTTGAACTTGCCTGTGGCACACTGCCCGCACCTCGTGCACGAACCCTTCACGATATCGGGCTGCTGCAACATGCAAAGCACGCAACATGGACCGAGGTAATGGAGTTGATCGAGGCGAGGCAGTTTTACGGTCGAGGCTGCGGTAGCAGCGACTTGACGTTGCTCGCGTCAACTTTAATGACTCCCGGTGCTTTACTGTGGACACTGGACAAGAGACTGAGCCAGCTCGCTGGTGAACTCGCCATCGTGTATATGCGTGACGTTCACTAGCAGGCTGTTGAAAAACACCTTGCCTGCTTTGAGCACTTCGTTTCATTGAGTCGCTGCGCCGATTTGATTGATGTCGGTTTAATGCTCGAAGCCTTTCATTCACGTGGATGCAATGCCATTCCCTCGCTGCCTGTCGCTCCTATGCCGCTTTCGCGGCGAGCGTGCGCATGCGAGTCAGGTTGTAGGCCGCCTGAGTCAACAGGAAGAGCTGGTCAACTCGTTGCAGGCCCCGAAACATCGCCTGCCGAATTCTTCCAACCGTCTTGCTCCAGCCAAAGACCTGCTCAATGCATTTGCATTTGCGCTTGCGCTGACTGACCGCATAGCCGGCCCAGCGCGTTGTGCGTCCGTCGATGGCGGAGCTACCCGCGCGGCCATTGTTTTGCGCAACATCTGGCGTCACGCCGTGTGCGCGGCACGTCACCACGAAGCCGGCCGTGTCGTGGTTCTTGTCTGCACCTACCGTAACCGACGTATCGGCAAACTGCGCGGCCTCCGCAAGCATTTCGGCTGCTGTGTCCCGCTCGGCTGTGCCATTCGCCTGCGTCACCTGTGCGTTCACCACGAGGCCGTGTCGGTTATCAGTCAGCACGTGCCCCATGTAGCAAAGCATCGCGCCCGTGCCACGACTCTTGCGAAACAGCCGGGCCTGACTGTCCGTGCTGGATTCATGCGTGTCGTTCTTACTGAAGGTGGAGTGGTCCCAAACAACATCGTCCATCGTCAGTCCGACGAACCTTCGCCTTCGGCACAAAGCTCTTGTGTCCGGCCCAAGCCTGAATGAGTGTGCCGTCGACGCTGAAATGCTCGCCCGACAGGTGGCCACGCACGCGTGCTGTCTCGACCGTCTCATTGAACAGACTGACCATGGCGTCATGGGCCATCAGTCGGTCGCGCCAGCGGAACAACATGTTGTAGGAGATTTGCTCCATCAGCATGCGTTCGCTGCGAATCGAATACAGCACTTGCAACAGCAGTGCGCGAATCAGCTTCTCCGGCGCGATACTTGGGCGTCCGCCCTTCGCATCGCTCTCGTACATGCGCGAAAAGACCGAATCCATGCGAGTGAGCGCTTCGTTCAACCACAGCCGAATCGGTCGCAACGTAAGCGGCTCGCGAGGGCCGTTCGCCATCTCGCGTGAGCTTGACGCATGATTC